>CAOKUK010000090.1 GCA_948472595.1 uncultured Eubacterium sp. | reverse complement strand
GGACGACAAGGAAGTATGGTACAGCGAGGGCTGCGCCACCTTCGGCTATTCTGAGCTGCAGGAAAACAAGACCATTGAATACGGCGCAAACAGCATCGGCGGCTACCAGAGCCCATTGGCATTGATGGACAGCTTCATCACGGCCTTTGCCTCCTCCCGCCGCACCCATTACATCTTCCAGCCGGCTATTGGCTCCTTCTATGAGGGCATCCAATACGGCCACAAGGAGCTTCTGAGCGCAAGGGATCCCTGGAGCGGGTATATCCACTACGACCCTGCCCTCTCCATGCTGGAACACTTTGCCAAATTCGCCAAAACCGGATGGGAAGACAGCGACCCTAGCCAGAACGACATCTGGCGCGCAATCCCGGGAGCCACAGCCAATGCCTATGCCGGCTCTGACAATGAGCATGCCACTGCCGGCATCAACGGCAACGCCGGCTGCCTGACTTTGGCTTCCCCGGACAAAAAGGATTTCTCCGCTGTGTTCGTGAACAACACCAAGAATGAAAAATCCTTCTTCCTCACCACCCAGGACATGGCCGTGACGGCTGAGAACCTCCATTTCTGGCTGACGGAGACAGACAAATACATGCAGGACAAGGGAACCATCGCCCCGGCAGACGGCGGCTGGTATGTGACCCTTCCGCCTTATTGCGTGGCTACCGCTACCACCCTAGACACCAATCCCGGAAATGTGCCCAAGGCAGACATCCACAATGAGGACCGAGGCGTGCTGGATACAGACGCAACCGGGCGCAACAACGGCGTCACCACCGATAGGGTGCTGTACGCAGATGATTTCGAATACAAGGAAGAGCCCGCCAATTACCTGAAAGAACGGGGAAATGAGCCCCGCTACATGCTGGACACCCACGGCGCATGGATTGTGGAAAAAGGCGAGCTCAAGCAGGAGCTTGCAAGCGGCGTGCCTCAGTGGAACGGCGGCGACCCCTCCACGATTGTAGGGGATTTCCGTTGGATGGACTATGCCGCATCCGTCGATATCCGCATCCCGAATGCCGACGCCGGCTCTTACGCCCGGCTGACAATCCGCTCCCAGACAGGCATGAACTGGAACAACAGCGGCTACACCTTGAACATCAACGGCGCCGGAGCCTGGGAGCTGTACCGCATCGGCGCAAAGATAGACAGCGGGACGGTAGCCAAGAACGCAGAGGGCAAATACCATGTGGCCATGATGGCTCTTGGCAATACGGTAAACATTTTAATCAACGATGAAAATGTGGCTACCTACGCAGACGCTGTCCCCATGCTCTCCGGGCGCGTGAAATTAAGCTCCAACTGGAAGCAAGTATACTTCGACAACCTTCTGGTGGAGACTCTTGACGGCGGCATCCCTTATGCCTTAAGCATGGTGGACGGCCAGGACGATTCCGTCTCCTATGAAGGCTCCTGGGAAATCAACAACCCTGGCAGCGGCAGCGCCGACAACTGGTACCGCACCATGTCCGTCAGCAAAGCGGAAGGCGCGTCTTTCAGCTTCCCCATCAATGGAGCCGGGTTCTCTATCCTGGGGTCAAACGATGGATCCGCTTTGCTGGACGTATACGTAGACAATGATTTAAAGGCAGAAAACGCAGCCACCCTGGCCTCCCCGGCAAGGGGCGAGACATACAGCCTCTCTGATTTGGCAGCTGGAGCGCACACCATCAAAGTCGTAGTGAAATCCGGCGCCTTGAAGATTGACGCCTTGTATGCCCTAGGCTCTCGCCTGGCAGCAGATGAGAACGCCCTGGTTTCTGTCTCCACAAAGCTCCCATCCGTGGATACCCTGATGACAGGCACATCTGCGGAAAGCCTGAATCTGCCCAAGCAGGTTGAGGTGCTGACCGCAAATGGGCAGACCCTGACAAAAGACATCACCTGGGATTTATCCCCTCAAAAATATGAAGGGAAAGAGTTCCGGCAGGCATCCATCGTAGGAACCGTGCAGGGAGGCGCAACGGCCCTGGGCCTGCCCCTGACAGCCTCCATCCCTGTGAAGATGGTGGTTCCCGGAAGCACCCTGTACTTCATCGACAGCGTAGAAGGCAAGCCTGCCGCCAACGCCACCACAGAGCCTTTCGCCGCTGTTAAGGCGGCATTGGGCGACAAGCTCCTGAACCAGGCCTCTGACCAGCTCAAGTCCGACAGCAACTCTTGGGGCTTGGTGGATCAGGATGCTGGCACAAAGAGCTACACTGGCACAGCAGACATGATGGCCACCGGCCTCTATGCGGCCAAGAACGAAGTGGGAGAGACCCTGTCCTACGCATTCACATTGCCTGCTGGAGAATACAAGCTGATTTCCGGCCATAGGGAATGGTGGGGCAATGCGCGCACCATGACGGCCAGCATACAGATGGGCAGCCAGAAACTTGAGGCCGGCACCATTGAATTGGGCGGCAACAGCGACGTAATCCACACTGCAGAGTTCACCGTATTAAACCAGCAGACCGTTACTTATACTTTGACCGCAGTCAATGCGCAGGCGCCTCTGATTAGCTTCCTGGGCGTCATCAAGACTGCCGACAAGGAAGAGCATGTGCACAGCTACACCATAAAAGACAGCGGCAACGGCAAGCACACTGCCACCTGCGCCGGATGCGGCGACAGCTATACAGAAGACCATGACTGCGCTTACACAGACAACAAAGACGGCACGCACACCGCCGCCTGCAAGATATGCGATTACAAGTCCACCGAAGCGCACAACTGCACTTATACAGACAACAAGGATGGCAAAAGCCATACCGCCGCCTGCAAGGACTGCGGCAATCAATCTTCGGCTGACCACAACTACAAGTGTGAAGATAAAAAAGACGGCACACATGCAAATGTCTGCACAGACTGCGGCAGCTCCACTGCGCCAGAGCCGCACAGCTGCACCTACACAGACAACAAGGATGGCAAGAGCCATACCGCTGCCTGCAAGGACTGTGGCAATCAATCTTCGGCCGACCACAACTACAAGTGTGAAGATAAAAAAGACGGCACACATGCAAATGTCTGCACAGACTGCGGCAGCTCCACTGCGCCAGAGCCGCATAGCTGCACCTACACAGACAACAAGGATGGCAAGAGCCATACCGCCATTTGCAAAGCCTGCGGCAGCAAGAACACAGAGAGCCATACATTCCAAGGCAATACCTGCTCCCGCTGCGGCTACCAAAAGCCGACAGAAACGCCAAGGCCAGGAAAGCCTTCCATCGCAAGCCCCGCCAATGCCAGCAAAGGCATCAAAGTCAGCTGGAAAAAGGTCTCTGGAGCATCCGGCTACTATATCCAGCGCAAGGCAGGAAACGGCAAATGGGCAACGGCAAAGACCATTACGAAAGGCTCCGCCACATCTTGGACAGACACAAAGGCGAACAAGAACGGAACCAAATACCAATACCGCATCTGCGCATACAAGGGCAGCGCAAAAGTGAAAGGCAACTATTCCGCCACCAAGACCATCTTCCGCCTGGAGGCCAAGAACCTCACCGGCGCCAAAAACAGCAAAGGGAAGAAGCTGACACTGAAATGGTCCAAGAACACCAAGGCCAGCGGATATGAGATTCAGTATTCCACCAGCAGCAAATTCAAGAGCAAGAAGAGCATCAAGGTTTCTGGCGGAAGCAAGAATTCCAAGACCATCTCTTCCGGGCTCAAGAAAGGCAAGAAATACTATGTGCGCATTCGTTGCTATAAGAAATCCGGCAGCGTGACCTCCTACTCCGCATGGAGCAAGACAAAAAATGTCACAATTCGGAAATAAGCGATAAGGCGCAGAGCAAAAATGCGCAACACGGCGCGCCAGAAAAGGGAAACCTATTTCTGGCGCGCCTTTTTCCCCTTGCTTTCTCAAATTTTTATGATATACTTTTAATAAGAAACCTCTCGTCAATGGGCGCTGTCAGGCACAAGGCACACAAACGCCAACCCGCAACACCATTTTTAAGGAAATTTATAAAGGAGCTAAGCATGGGAAAAGCAAAACGGAAATACTATTTAATCGATACAGAAAATGTTGGCGACAGATGGCTGGAACTGCCTGGGAAGCTAAAACGGAAAGAGAAAATCATTACTTTCTATACGGAGAACCATTCCAAACATATGGAAAAATTCTTTATGAAGCACTCCCATAACCCCAAGATACAGTGGTTAGAATGCGCCACTGGGAGCAACGCTTTGGATTACCAGCTCGTTGGCGTCCTGTCCTACCTGATTGCCCAGCATCCCAAAGCAGCCTACTGCATCTTCTCCAATGACAAAGACTACCAGATTACCGTAGATTTCTGGAAGAGCCGCGGCATTGACATCACCCAAAAAATATATGAGACAAAAGACAAGAAGAAGTCCAAGAAGAAAAAAGGCAAGAAAAAGAAAGCCGCCGCAGGCAAAGGCGCTCCCCTGGCTGCGCCTTCTGTTCCTGCGCCCTCCAAGACCAATCCCTCCAAAGAACAGCTGACCCTAGAGGTCGCCCGTTCCCTCCCTACCTCAGACCTGAACGGCTGGTACAATGTAATGACCATACTCCTAGGCCAGGAGGCCGGGCGGGAATGGTATCGCACCTTCCGCCAAGACGCTCAGATGAGGAAGTCCCTCTCCCAGTACTGCGTAGGGGACTCCTATGCCAGAGGCGTAAGGCTGGTGCAGACCATCTTCCGCATATGCGGATTCGATGCAGGCCACGCAGAACTGTCTTATAAGATTATCCAGTCCCACGGCTTCAAAAACCTCTCCGCTATCAAAGTAGGGTTTGACAAAGAATTTGGGGCACAAACAGCACAGCGCTATTATAAGACGCTGCGCCCACTGATTAAGGTGCTGAAGAAGGCATAAATTGCCGCATATACACAGACAGGAGGATTTATGATAAAAAGTCAGCCTATGCCAATGCTTCTGGCTGGGACAAGACCTATGCCCCCACCAGCAGCCAGGCAAAGGAAATCCTGCTCGTATGCCAAAAGGACATTTCTGCAGAAGACTGACAGAATCCAACAGCCCTGGATGCTCCCCATCCAGGGCTGTTGCTAAATGCCAGAGCCTTCCCTGCGCCGCATTATTTCAAGAATTTCCCTAAAATCCCAATAAAAGCGTCAATGTCAATCGGCTTTGCGATATGGTCGTTCATCCCGCATTTCAACGCCTCCTCCTTATCCTCGTCCATGGCATTGGCCGTCATGGCGATGATAGGCATCTCCCGCACATCCTCCCTGGGCAGGGCGCGGATAGTCCGAGTGGCCTCGTACCCATCCATAATCGGCATCTGCACGTCCATCAGGATGACGTCATAATAATACTCCTCTGATTTCTTCACGCTGTCCACGGCATCCGTCCCATCCGGCACGGATTCCACCATAAACCCTGTCTCCTTTAGGATTTCCTCTGCAATCTCCCGGTTCATCTCAATGTCATCCACCAGCAACACGCGCTTCCCCCTAAAGTCAGCCTGGGTCCATGCGTCCGCCTTCTCTTCCCGCTCTATCAAATGGTTCACCGCCAGCAAGGCCGTGCGCAAATCCGACATAAACAGAGGCTTTGCGCAAAATGCGCTCACGCCGGCCACCTTGGCCTCCTCCTCAATGTCAGACCAGTCATAGGCGGTCAGGATGATAATCGGCACCTCGCTCCCCACCAGGCTTCGAATCTTCATGGTAGTCTCCACGCCGCTAGTCTCAGGCATCTGCCAATCAACCAGGAAGGTATGGTATGGATCTCCCTCATCAAGCGCCATGTTCGCCCGATAGGCAGCCTCCCGGCCAGAGGTGGTCCATTCTGCGCGCATGCCCAGCTGCTCTAGCATATGGCTCACGCCGTTGCAGGTGTCCAAATCGTCATCCACCACCAGCACGCGCTCCCCTTGCAGCTCCTCTATCCGCTTTGTGTCCTCCTTGCTGCCCTGCAGCCGCAGCCGCAGCTCTACCGTAAACTCGCTCCCCTTGTCCTTCTCGCTCTCCACGCGGATGGATCCGCCCATCATGTCCACGATATTCTTCGTGATGGCCATCCCCAAGCCCGTGCCCTGAATGCCTGTCCGGGTGGTGCTGGCCTCCCGCTCAAAGGGCTCAAAAATATGCTCCACGAACTCTTCGGACATCCCAATCCCATTGTCCTTGACGATAAAGACATAGTCGCTGTAGCCCCGGCAGAAAGAAGCCTTCTGGATAATCTTAAAGGAAATCTTCCCCTTGGCCGGCGTGTATTTCACGGCATTGCTCAAAAGGTTCAAAAACACCTGATTCAGCTTCAGGGAATCCGCAATGACCTCCTCATTGGCGATATTATAGGTGTCAATGAACAGCTCAATCTGCTTTGCCTTCACCTGAGGCTGGATAATATTGATTAAGTCATGCATCACATCGGAAATGTTGCACTCCTGCTCCTTAATCTGCACCTTCCCGCTTTCGATCCGGCTCATGTCCAAAATGTCATTGATCAGGCTCAGCAAATGGTTGCTGGAGGACAGCACCTTATGGAGGCAGTCCCGCACCTGCTCCTTGTTGTCAATATGGTTCACCGCAATGGTGGCGAAGCCAATCACCGCATTCATTGGGGTGCGGATATCGTGCGACATATTAGACAGGAAGGTGGTCTTGGCCTTATTGGCATGCTGCGCCTGCATCAAGGCCTCCTGCAAGGCCTGGGTCTGCTCCATCTGCTTGCGCACCTGAGCCGTGATATCTTTCGTCACCACCATGACGATGATATCCTGGGTGCTGTCCTCTTGGGTCATGATAAACGCTTGGCGCACGCAGACCTTCTGCTCCCCATACTGCCTCCAGTACTCAATGGCCACCTCAGCCCTGCCCTCCTCAAAGCTTCTCTTAAGGTAATCCACATTCACGACCTCGCAATAGTCCTCCATGGACTCCTCCGCCACAAACTGCTCCTTCCAGCGCCCAAACCACTCCGAAGCCTTGCAGGGCGCTTCCATGCCCACCATGTTCAGAAGTGAGGCTCCCTCCTGGTCTGCCAGGTTGACGATGTCCTGCTCTATCAAATCCCGGGTCAGGTTGAAGTCATAGGTGCAGATGGAATCTTTGGTGATGGCCACTCGATACTGCCGCTCCTTGCGATCCGCCAAGGAAATCCTGGCCTGTATCTGAAGCTCCTTCTCCTTCACCTCCGTAATGTTCTGGCGGATGACCAACAGCTTGCTGGCCTTGCCATTCCTGCGCTCCAAGCAGACAATATTAAGGTGCTCCCATTCCGAGACGCCATTCCGCTGCACATGGTACTCATAGCGGATATCTGTCCCCTGACTCCCCAAATCCTCTATCAGGGACTCCGGCTCATAAATCTCAGCGAATTTAACCTTGTCCTCCTCCTCCGCCAGGTAAGAGCAAAGGTAAGCCGAGAAATCCTCATAGGCGCCGCTTAAGGGGAAATCCTTCTGCTCCGGGGCAGTGCCCACCAAATATTGGTAGGTTCCCTTCTCCAAATCCACCATGACAAACCGGGTGAACAGCGTATTGACCCCGCTAATCACATAGCCCATCTCACGGTTCTCCTGCTCCAGCAGCCTCCTGTCCCGTCTGGCCCGCAGCAGCAAGACCAACACGCATAGGAAAAAAATCCCCAGCAGGATGCCCTCCAACACCATGCCTGCGCGGTTAGCGTTCCACACCATGGCTTGAGTGACACTCCTGGGGAAGACCTGCACCAGGACATACTCATTCCCTGGGATGCGGGTCACGCAAATATTGTCGGTCTGGCTGTCTTCGCCGCAGACGAAGGAGGCCTCCCCGCCATTGGCAAAAATTTCCTGCGACTTCCTGTAAGACTCTTGGTCAATGATCCCGCCTTCTAACAGCCTGTCCAGCAAAAGCCCCTCATAGTCTTTCCCATCCGCACTGGCCATAACCTCCCCGCCGGGCGTGCAGAGGAACACACCTGCCTTCTCGCCAAAAAAGCTGATGTCCAGCAGGTTCTGCAAATACTCCTCTGAAGTGTAGACGCCTCGGAGCACGCCAATAATCTCATTTTTAAAATAGACGGGGGAATAGAATCCCACCATGGACTCATTGGTCTGCTGGGAATTATAGATCACGGATATGCCCGATTCCCCTTGCATGCCCTTTATATAATAATCCAGCTCCGTGGCGTCCGTATGCTGCCCATCCGATATGTAGTTCGTGCCGTCCTTGTCCGTATATCGGAAAGAGTCAAACAAGGAATTCTTCTCCATGTCCCTTAGCATCTCTACCGTAACCACTGGCTCCGTCAAGCCTTCCCCCAAAAAATACGAATAGGTGCTGATACGGTTCAGGGCATTCTTAAATTCCGACTCAATATAAGCCGCTTTCTGATGAGCCGCATCCATCGCATAATTTTGGTTCTGCCGCTCAATCCGCCTACTGTTCTCTTCAGAATACCAACGAAACAGCAACAAGATGGCTGCAAGCAGCAACAAGACGCAAATCGCTCCTTGTATTGACTTTCTCTTACCAACCATAGGAAAAACCCCTCCCGTCCAAATAATTATCTATTCCTATTATAGCGAAAGCTTCTGCAATAATCAACGGTAAAAAACAATGCGGGCATGGCATCGAATCAAAACAGGCAGGCAAAAGCCGCAGGAATGGGAGCCTTCCCAAAAGGCTTTTTACAGCGGCTCCGCCTCAGAAGGATCCAATTCCAGCTGGGACGTGCAGTGGGCGCAACGGGTCGCCTCCAATGGGATTTCACTTTTGCAGAAGGGGCAGACCTTCGTAGCGGGGGCTTGGGGCGCCTCTTCCTTTTTCTTGCCAAGGCTTGCCGCCTTGTTGACCACCTTCATCAGGCAGAACAGGATGAATGCCATGATAAGAAAGTTGACCACGGACGACATAAAATTAGAGGCAAACCCCGCCACCTCCTGCAGCGAGTAAAGGGCATGCCCCGTGCATACATTTAAGATTGGGTTGATGAAATTGTCTGTCAGCGCCGTGACAATCCCGGAAAACGCGCCTCCAATAATCACGCCGACTGCCATGTCCATCACGTTCCCCCGCAATGCAAATGCCCGGAATTCCTCAATAAATTTTTTCATCTGGTACCTCCTTTTTCTTTTGACGTTCTCTTCTTTTCATTGGCCTGCAAAACACAAAAATCCTCCCCTCTATCTTACCATATATGGCGTTTATTTCAAGCTTATAAAAAAATATGGCTATGCATTTTCTCTCCTAAGTAAAAAAATTTTTTTCATGCACAAAATCTCCCAGATATCTGCTATACTATCTTATATACACCCTATCAGGAGGTCATCCCAAAGGTCAGGAGGTGAAAGTTATAAAATGTCTGTTTTGGAACCTTAATGGAAAAAATCTGACGCAAGAATTAATAACACTTATTTTAAAACATAACATTAATATTGTAATGGCTGCAGAAGCCGAGAATCTGGATATACCACATTTTTTGACTGCCTTGAGAAGGCATGACAGATATTTTGAAAATAAAGAAGTCCTTCCCAAGAAAAAGAGAACCCTTCTCTTGGCTGATAAAAATATCCCGCTTTCCACATATAGGGAAGAAGACTATTTTTCAGCATATAAAGTGCACGAGAATGGAAAGAACC
>CAOKUK010000089.1 GCA_948472595.1 uncultured Eubacterium sp. | reverse complement strand
ATTGAGCGGGTGAAGGTATCCCAGCAGAACTGGATTGGCAAGAGCCAGGGCGCAGAGGTGGACTTCCCCATTGCAGGGAAAGAGGAGAAGCTCACCGTATACACCACCAGGCCGGACACCCTCTTTGGCGCCACTTACATGGTTGTGTCTCCGGAACACCCCATCCTGGACAAGTATAAGGAGGAGATTGCCAATTGGGAGGAAATCCTGGCATATCGGGAGCAGGCTTCTCGGAAATCCGACTTTGAGCGCTCGGAGCTTGCAAAAGAGAAGACGGGCGTGGAAATCAACGGCCTGCGAGCCGTCGACCCGGTGAATGATGAGGAAATCCCCATCTGGGTCTCCGATTACGTGCTGATGAGCTATGGGACCGGCGCAATCATGGCGGTTCCCGCCCATGACACCCGCGACTGGGAGTTTGCCAAGAAATTCGGCCTGCCCATTATCGAGGTGGTGGCAGGCGGCGAGGATGTGCAGAAGGAAGCATACACAGACGTGGCCACTGGCAAATTAGTGAATTCCGGCTTCTTAGACGGCCTGGAGGTGGCGGAAGCCAAGAAAAAAATCATAGAGTTCTTGGAGGAAAAAGGGATAGGAAAAGGGAAGACGAATTTCAAGCTTCGGGATTGGGTGTTTTCCCGCCAGCGTTACTGGGGCGAGCCAATCCCCATTGTCCATTGCGAGAAATGCGGCTATGTGGCATTGCCCGAAGAGCAGCTTCCCTTAGAGCTTCCGGAGGTGGAGAGCTACATGCCTACCGACAATGGCGAATCCCCCTTGGCGGCCATGGAGGATTGGGTGAACACTGCCTGCCCATGCTGCGGCGGGCCTGCCAAGCGGGAGACGGACACCATGCCCCAGTGGGCAGGCTCCTCCTGGTATTTCCTGCGCTATACGGATCCCAAAAACACGGAAGCCTTGGCCAGCAAGGAGGCTTTGGATTACTGGCTCCCAGTGGATTGGTACAACGGCGGCATGGAGCATACGACTTTGCATCTTCTCTATTCCCGTTTCTGGCATCGGTTCCTGTACGACCAGGGCGTTGTGCCCACGCCGGAGCCATACCAGAAGCGCACCTCCCATGGCATGATTTTAGGGGAGAACGGGGAGAAAATGTCCAAGTCCCGCGGGAATGTGGTGAACCCGGACGATATTGTGATGGATTACGGCGCAGACACGCTGCGTACGTATGAGATGTTTATCGGAGCCTTCGACTTAAGCGCTTCCTGGTCGGAAAACGGCGTGAAGGGCTGCCGCAGGTTCTTAGAGCGCGTGTGGAAATTGCAGGATATCCTGGTGGATGGGGACAGCTACCGCAGAGAGCTGGAGACAAAGATGCACCAGATGATTAAGAAGGTAAGCTCTGATTACGAGAACCTGAAGTACAACACGGCCATTGCGGCCATGATGTCCATGCTGAATGACTTTACCAAAGCCGGCAGCATCAATCGCGCAGAATTTCAGACATTCCTGACGCTGCTGAACCCGGTTGCGCCACACATTACAGAGGAATTGTGGGAAGCCTGCGGCTATGAGGGCAGGGTATACCAGATGTCCTGGCCGGAGTATGACGAGGCAAAGACCGTGGAGAATACGGTGGAGCTTGCCGTGCAGGTCAACGGGCGGCTTCGTACCACCGTGACGCTCCCGGCAGACGTGGATAAAGACACTGCCATTGCGGCAGGGAAGGAAGCCTTGGGCGACAAGCTTACAGGGAATATTGTAAAGGAGATTTATGTCCCAGGCAGGATCATTAATATAGTGGCGAAATAGCCGCTGGAAGAGCTTTGCTATCCTGTCGCTTGCAGCGCAGCTGTTGCTTGCGGCAAGCGGCCATGAAAAAGCCCAGGTGTTTTGATGCCTGGGCTTTCCCTTGAATGCGGCTTTGGCGGCATTGTCCCATTCCCTATTTTCGCATTGTCTTCATCATCTGCATCAGCAGGTCTACTTTTTTCTGCTCCTGGGGCGGCATGCTTTGCTTTAGCACCTCAATAATTAAATCGCGCTCACTGGAAGAGAAATTTACGCCTTCTTTTTTGGCGCTTTCTGAGGCGTTTTTCAGGGATTCCGCCATTTCCTTGGGGCTGGAGGTGTTGGGTGAGCTGCTTTTTGCAAGCTCCATCAGAAGCTGCAGCTTCTCAGGGGAAATGCCTGCAAGCTGCGGGCTGTTCAGCAAATCTTGTGGGTTCATAGGATTCCTTTCTGTGGCTGGGTCTATGTTGCGGTGAAGAAGGTTTCATAGGTGGAGAACATCTGGACGAAGCTGATGATGTTGTCCACCATTTCTTTTTCCTTGTCTGTGCAGTATTCGCGGATGGCTGTCAGCATCTGCACCGGGGCTTCTTCCCCGCTTTCCTCAGAACACATCCGCAAGTTGTTTTCCGGGTTCTGGAACAATGCCGCAGTGCGCTGCAGCTCCATGAATTTCACAAGCATGGCCATGCTCCGCTGCCGGGGCGAATCTAAATAGGGGATGGCGGCTTTCATCATTTCCAAATGCCGGTCCTGTATCATGGTGTCAATGGATTCCATTGCGTTCACCTTTTTTGTTTTAGTCTATGTGGGGAGGCGGCAGGATATGACACATTGCGTAATATGCCGATATAGAATGCAGGCGGTGCCAAGGGCATGCGCTTGGGTTGGCGCATTTGAAAAAATAGATAGGAGGAAGTTATGGGGAAAATAAGCATACGGCGCGCAGTGGAATCTGACATGAGCGCTATTGGCAAATTGCTGTATCAGGTTCAGAAAGTCCATAGCGATGCGCGCCCCGATTTGTTTAAAGCGGGCGGCAAAAAGTATGATGAGAAGGATTTGAAGATTATTATTGCAGACGACAAGAGGCCTATCTTTGTGGCGGAAAAAGCAGGGGATATTTTGGGCTATGCATTTTGCGTGCATCAACAGCATGCCGGCCATCATTCGCTCACAGATATAAAAACGCTCTATATTGACGATTTGTGCGTGGATGAAACGGCTCGCAACGCACATATTGGCAGCTTGCTATACGAATATGTTTTGGGCTATGCGAAGCGGAATGGTTTTTATAACGTGACGCTTAATGTGTGGGCGGATAATGTCAATGCTGTGAGGTTTTATGAAAAGCTGGGGCTTAAAGTGCAAAAGATTGGAATGGAAACAATACTGTGATAAAAATCGAAGATTGCGGTAGTGCTCTCAGTTTCTTTTGCGCATATCATTCCAGTTTCCCATAAGCCTTTCGGTATTCCCGAAGTGTCATTCCGGTGGCTTTCTTGAATTGCCGTCCCAAATGGCTCTGGGAAGAGAAGCCTAAATAGGCGGCGATGTCACTGTAGGGGCATGGCGAATACACCAGCATATTTTTGGCCAGTTTTATTTTCTCTTGTAAAATATATTCCGTTATCGTGATGCCCTCTGCCTTTTTGAAGAGGTTTGAGAGGAAATTGGCGTTCAAGGATAGGGCGCCTGCAATCTCAGCGGTGGAGAGCTTGCCATGGAGGTGGGTGAAAATATAGTCCTTGCATTGGGTAATCCTGGGGTCTGGCTGTGCGGGCGCCTGCCAGCGGCGTTTTACCCGTTTCGCTTCCTGTACCAGGGACGCATAATGGTATTCGGCCTGGATGGCAAGCTGCCGGGCTGCTTCCGGGCTGCGCATTTCCTCCAGGCGCTGGATGTAGCTGTCGCTTAGGGTATAGGCGGCCTCAGGCATGACGCCGCCTTCGATGGCAGCCCTGCTGGCCAGCGTTACTAGGACAATCCCCAGGTTTTGGAGGTTCCGGAGCGGGGTTTTGGCCAGGGTCCCGATGGAGCCGATGTAATCTTCGTCAATGCTTCTTTTCAGCTGCTCTAGATCGCCGTTACGGATACTGGAGAACTCCCGGACTTCTTGGCCGTAGGGATTGTGCCTGGCGGTGTTTTCCTGGTTTTCAAAGGTAATCTGGGTGAAGTTCTCCTGCACGGCAAGCCTGTCCTCTTCTGTAAGGCAATGGGAAAGGGCGATATCCATGGGGGAGAGGCAGTCTGTATGGAACAGGTTATAGAAGAGCAAGGCTT
This sequence comes from uncultured Eubacterium sp., assembly GCA_948472595.1. GTDB lineage: Bacteria > Bacillota > Clostridia > Lachnospirales > Lachnospiraceae > Petralouisia. The sequence continues at coordinate 5,604 of CAOKUK010000089.1, read as the reverse complement.
CGGCTGCAAACTCCAGGATGCTGCAGGGATAGAGGGTTTGGAGCCAGGAAGGGCTATAGGGGTATGCGGGCAGGGGAGGATGGCAGAGGCGTTGCCCGGGCAGCAGCACAGGCCCTGTAAGGAATAGGAAACCGTCCCCAGAGGCTGCCATATAGGCTGCCCCGTTTGGGTCGGCGGAAATCTGGGGAGAGCCTGCCCGGGCAGATTGCAGCAGGCAGGATTCCAAGGCTGGGAACTGCTCCAGGTAATCTTGCCAGCCATCTTCCAAGGCGGATTCGGCCATGTGGCGCCCGCATATTTTTTCTAAGAGTTCCCCGTCGGCAGAATATCTGCGGACGATGGTGTGCAGGTGGCGGGAGACGTGGGACATTAGCGCAGTGATGTTCATGGGTTTGCTCCTAATAAAATACAATTTGCTGGTTGTTTTGGCGTCCCATCCTTCAGGGCTGTTTGTGCGGATGCGATCTTGCTTCTATACAGCGCTGGCCGTGAGGGATGGGGTAAGGGTATTTTACCATATGTGTGGAAAAGATGCCATAGGAATGTGGATTGTGCCATAAGAATGTGAATGGTGATAGAAAATGCCTGCCGAATAGAATAAAGTATCTGTATAGAACTGTTTTAACAGAAACTAAGAAAACTATTTGGAGGTAATTATGATTCAAAACCCGATTTTGCCAGGATTCCATCCCGACCCATGCATCTGTAGGAAAGGAGAAGATTATTATCTGGCGGTATCCAGCTTTGAATGGCTCCCTGGGATTCCCGTTTACCACTCTCGGGATTTAAAGAACTGGGAACTGCTGGCTCATGTGCTTGGGGAGGGCAGCCAGATGGACTTGAAAAGGCTTCCTTCTGCAAAAGGGATATGGGCTCCCTGCCTGACTTACTGCGAGGAAGAGGATTTATTTTATGTAGTCTACGGCGTGATGAATTCTACGGACGCCCGATATTTTGATGTGGATAATTTTGTGGTCACAGCCAAGGATATGACGGGCCCGTGGAGTGAGCCAACCTATCTGCATTCAGCCGGATTTGACGCATCGCTTTTCCATGGGAGCGGCGGAAGGAAATGGCTGGTATCCCTGGAGTGGGAAACCAGGGAAGGCTATGAGAAGCCAGGCGCCATTTGCATGGTGGAATATTCTCCCAAGGAAAAGAGGATTTTAGGGTATCCCAAGCGGATTTGGAACGGCGGCACAGACAGGGGGTGCATAGAGGCGCCCCATCTGACGAAGCGCGGCAAATATTATTATCTGATGTGTGCGGAAGGCGGCACAGGCTATAACCATTGCGTGACGATGGCTCGTGCGGAAAATATCTGGGGGCCTTATGAAGGGGATCCGGCAAACCCCATTCTGACCTCTTCCCCAGGGGAATCTTATGAACGCCACGATCCCAATCATTTAAAGCCCCAGTATTATAACCCTGCCCTGCGCCTTCAGAAAGCTGGCCATGGGAGTTATGTGGAGACGCCAAAAGGGGAGGTTTATCTGGCTCATTTGGCCGCCCGCCCTTTTGTGCCGGAACTTTGCTGTACCTTGGGGCGGGAGACAGCCATACAGAAGATGGCCTGGACAGAGGATGGGTGGCTTAGGATGGCGGACGGCACAAATCTGGCCAAAGCAGAGACGGAGGAAAGTTCCCTGGACGAATGCCCTATGCCAGGTATTCCATCCTTTGATGGATTCGATGGGCCGAATCTGGGGAACTGGTATTATGCCCCGCGGGTTTTCCCCCAAAGCTTTGCGGATGTACAGGCCAGGCCAGGCTGGGTGCGTATCCGCGGGCAGGAATCTGGAACCTCCCTCCATAAAGCCAGTATCCTGGCTAGGAAGCTGACCTCTGTCTATGCAAGGGTGACGGCAAAGATGGAATTCCAGCCTAAGGTATACCAACACAGTGCAGGGCTGATCCTGTACTATGACAATATGAATTATGTAAATCTGCGTAAGTATTACAGTGAGACGCTGGGGCAGGGCGCCCTGTCGATTGTCCGTGTGGAAAATGGGGAGAAAAAGGAATTTTTAGAATCCAGGGTTCCGGTAGAAGACCGTGCGGTTTTCCTTAGGCTGTACTTGCAGGGAAGGGAAGCCTGGTTTGCCTGGCGCTATGAAGGCGGGGAATACCAGGGGATAGGGCCGTCCTTTGCGTTGGCGCAGTTCTCGGATGAATATTCAAAGTACGGGGAATTTACCGGCGCTATGGTAGGCCTTATCTGTGCAGACCAGCTAAAGCACGAAGCATATGCGGATTTTGATTTCTTTGAGTATGTGGCGGATGAGGGCAGAGGTTTGGGATAGCATATGTAGCAGGATGTAAAAATCTGCCGTTTCTGGATTTGACATTGCATGCCGCCGCTAAATTCTATATAATATTGTCAGATGTTATTATATTGGGCCGCCAGGGGAAAACAGGAAGATCTAACGGATATGGCGGTAACAGATGCAAAGGAATCGGGACAAATGGCTGGTATTATTATGGGAAAGAAACAGAATCTGGCGCTGCTTAGCATCCTTTTGGCTGCTCTTTGGCTCAGCGGATGCGGTGGGGCAGGCAAGGAGCCGGAAGAAAAGGGCTCTGGTGGGAAAGAAGAGTTGACTTTGATGTGCATAGGCTCTATGAACCGGGAAATCCTGGAGGATGCAGTGGAAGAGTTCAACCATACCAATGAGTTCCAGGTGGAGATTACCTGCGAATATTACGGCGATGAAGAATACAAGGCGGAGCTGGCCAGGAGGATGGCGGTAGGGGAAGAGCCAGATATTTTCTTCTCCTGGCAGTACGGCTTTTTAAAGCTTTATGCGCAGCGGGGGAAGGTATTGGATCTGGGCGGCTACCTTTCACAGGATCCTTTCTGGGAAGGAATCCTTGGACAGGAGGATTTTGAAGGGGTATCCTTCCAAGGAAATGTGTATGGGATTCCGTTAACAAAATGTATTACTGTCGTTTATTATAACAAAGGCATATTTGAGGAATGCCAGGTTGGGATACCGAAGGATTATGGGGAATTCCTGGATATCTGCAAGAAGCTGAAGCGGCAGGGGGTCATCCCTTTGTATCTGGGCAGCACGCCTTGGAGCGCAGGGATGCTTTTTGGGGAGTTATTGCGGGGAACGTGTGGAAGGGAACTGATGCAATATGGCAGCTTTGAAGAAATCCCCTGGATCTCGCCAGGATATCTGTTAGCGGCACAGAAACTGCAGGAATTATGGGAGGAAGGCTATATTCCAGAAGATTTCTTAGGGACGGAGGGCAAAGCGGTATCCGTTCAGGACGCAGCCATGCAGGTGGCTGGGAACTGGTATGTTCCCTGGAAGGATGGGGAATATGGCGTATTCCTGCTGCCGCCGGTTCTGGAGGAGAACGCAGGGATTGCCACTGGGGGAGGGGATAGGAGTTTCGCCATAGCGGCCAAGTGCAGCCATCCTGAGGCAGCGATAAGCTTCCTGAAGCTTTATGACAGCGTTAAATACCAGAAGAGGGTATTGTATGAGGAAGGGAACCTCCCGTCACGGGAAATGGAAATTGATGAGGAAAGGCTTGTGCCCCTTCAGGCGGAATGCATGGAGCTTCTGGAGCAGGCGGAGGGGTTCTGCGGGTATATGGACGTGCGTTTTGGGATGGAATTTGGCGGCTTATTCCATGAGAGCGCGCAGGCAATCCTGTCTGGAAGGGACTGCCGGGAAATATTAGAAGGGTTGGAACGTTATGCACAGGAAGATGGGCCGTGAGAGGTAAGGGTATGTTGAAAATAGTGATTGCAGATGATGAGGATTTTATCCGCAGGGGATATATGTCGCTGAAATGGGAGGAATTGGGCATCGAGGTGGCGGGGGCTGCCAGGAATGGCATGGAGGTATTGGAATTGCTGGAGAAGCAGCACGTTGACATTTTGCTGACGGATATCCGCATGCCGGGTATGACAGGGATTGAACTGTCCCGGAAGGCGTTTGGGATGCAGCCGGGCCTGATAATCATCCTGCTGACAGGCTATGGGGAGTTTTCTTATGCCCAGGAAGCGCTTAGGCTGGGGATTTTTGACTATATCTTAAAGCCCAGCACGCCAAAGGAGATTTTTGCATGCGTGGGCAGGGCGAAGGAGAAGATCCAGGAAACGGAACTTAGGCAGAGGGAAATGTCCCATTATGCAGCCCTGGAACAGGCAAATCAGGTATTGTCCAACAAGCCCAGCGTGTCGCCAGAAGAGGAAGAAGAACTGATAGGGGTAATTGTCCGCTATCTGGGGGAGCATTATGCTGAAAATGTCACCTTAGCTTCCCTTGCGGAGGTGACCCATTTCCATACTGGCTATTTAAGCAGGTATATCAAACAGAAGACAGGGCAGAACTTCCTCTCCATCCTGACAGGGATCCGGATTTCCCATGCGGCAAAGCTGCTGCTGGAAACGGAACTCAAGAATTATGAAGTGGCGGAACGGGTGGGGATTGCAGATGAGAGGTATTTTGGGCAAGTGTTTAAGAAGGCATACGGCGTGACGCCAAGCCAATATAAAAAAGCAAAGAAGAAAGAGGCGGGATGGAAGCGCAGCGCACAGGACGGGAGCCAAGACAGCGCTTTGGGCGCGCCATAGAAGGGGGCGGGGATGGGAAAGAGGAAAAAATTCCGCAGCTTCCGGTATAAGATGTGCCTGATTGGCATTGCGCTGACCATTATCCCTGCCTGGCTGGTGAGCATGTTCCAGTATTATTATTCCAGCAGGCTGGTGGAACGGCAGTCCCAGGAATATCTCCAGGATGTGGTGGATTGGACTTGCCTGAAAGTCATGGATTTTATGGATGAGGTTGAGGATATTACCTTTAGCATTGTCAGCAATGCCAATGTGCAGGACACGGTTTTTGGCTTGGACAAGGAGCAGGATCGGTTTGAAAAATATAAGGCGGGCAAGCGTCTGCGGGAGCAGCTTTCTTCCTATGCGCTGCTGAAAGGCTATATTTCCAATATCAGCATTGTCACAGACGGCGGTTATATCTGCTCCTACAATAAGAATAGGAGCGTGGCGGATTTAAGCATTGACAAAGAAGAGGTCTACCAGGCGGACGGCAGGGTGGCTTATAGCAAGGTGAAGCAGGGACAGCAGGAATTGGTAATCGCCAGGAAAATCAATTCCCTAAAGAGGGCGGACTCTCTAGGCTATGTGGCGGTTACGGTTCAGGAGAGCCATATAGACGGGATTATCCATCCGATTGGGAAAATAGGCGGCGGGAAGGCTTTTCTTCTGGACGAGGAAGGCTGCGTTATCTCGGCAGAAAGTAAGGAACTGGTGGGGAAGCGTTTCTCCCAGGAGGAAGTGGGCGGGGGAGAGCATTACTTCTATACCAGCGAGGGGCTGGGGAATGGATGGAAGGTGGTGGCCGCCGTTTCCGTCAGTTATTTCCAGGAGAATGCCAGGAACCTTAAAAATATTTTTTACTTGATTTCCATTGCGGTGGCTTTGCTGGCGGGCGCAATTGTAATCCGCCTGTCCGGAAGGGTAGTAAAGTCTCTGGTAACTCTTTCCGAACAGATGAAAAGCTTTGGGAAAGGGCAGTTTAAGGCGCGGTGCGAAATCCAGTCCGAAGATGAGTTCGGGATGCTGGCAGA
>CAOKUK010000088.1 GCA_948472595.1 uncultured Eubacterium sp. | reverse complement strand
GGGGATTTTGAAAACGGCGCAGAAGGCTGGCAAGCCTTTGAGAGCGGCGCGATTGAAGTGGTGGAAGAGGATGGGAACCATGTGATGAAGGCAAAGGAACGCAAGAACACTTCCTCCAGCGCCATGCAGGATCTTTCCGGCAAGCTGAAAAAAGGCCAGGTATATAAGATTACCGGCAAGCTGAAATATGACGTGGGGCCGGATACAAAGCCATTCCATGTGATGCTCCAGAATGGGCCGGACTATAAGTACCGTTCCCAGGCAGGCGTCATCAATGCCAAGAAAGGGGAATGGACAGAATTTGCGATAGAATACACGGCAGGGGATAAGGTGGACGGCAGCAATACATACCCGTTCAGCCCGACCCAGAATTATTTCTTTATTGAGACGCCATGGACAGCGAACCCAGATGCAGAACAGGATAAGATGGACTACTATCTGGACGATATTTCCATGACCTATGAGAAGAAGACAGGAGAAGAGGAGAATCCCCAGCCGGACGATTCCTTGATTGAGATAATCGAAAACGGCGGCTTTGAGACAGGCGACACTTCCGGCTGGCAGGTGACCCGGACGGAAAAGGGCGAACTGGAAGCGACTACTGCGGATAAGGCCAGCGGGGACTACAGCGTCCATGCGTTTAACCGCCAGAACTGCGGCGCAGGGCCTTGCCAGAATATCAGCGGCAAGCTGAAATTCGGCAAGACCTATACGATTACCGGCAAGCTGAAATATACCACAGGGCCTGCCACCAAACAGTTTTTCGTAACGATTGAAAATGGGGATAACTATAATTGGCGCGAGAACCTGGTGTCTATCCAGGCTAAGAAAGGGGAATGGACCAGCTTCAGCGGCACGTATACTGTCCATGACAAGAGCGAGCAGTTCCCCTTCGACCCGAACCAGAATTACATCTTTGTGGAAACCCCATGGTCGGCAAACCCGAACGCTGACAACGATTTGATGGATTTCTATGTGGATGATTTTTCCATGACCACGGAATCGGATAATCTGATTCAGAACGGCTCATTTGAAAAGGGCATTGAGCCATGGACGGGTATGGAGAACGCTAAGGTAGCAGTAACCGATGAGGAAGCCCAGGACGGCTCTGCCAGCGCAGTGACCACGGAGCGTACCGCATGTGCCCAGGGCCCCTGCCAGGATTTAAGCAATAAGATGACGCCGGGCAATATTTATACGATTACAGCCTACCTGAAATACAAGGCGGGCCCAGACAAGAAGACGTTCAACATGACCATCCAGAATGGGCCTGATTACAAGTACCGTTCTATCTTGGGCAGCGTGTCCGCAGCAAAAGGGGAATGGGCGAAGCTGGAAGTGACTTACACCATGCCGGAAGACGCCATTTCCACCCAGAACTACCTGTTCTTTGAGACTCCTTGGGTTGCGCAGCCCACAGCAGAGAATGACTTGATGGATTTCTATGTAGATAACGTTACCATGACAGAGCAGGTGCCGGATAAGAAGGTAGAAGAAGTAGGGGAAAATGACTACAATGGCTCTAACCTAGACCTGGTATGGCAGTGGAACCATAACCCCAATAACAATTACTGGTCCCTGACAGAGCGGAGCGGCTGGCTGCGCCTGACAGCAGGTAGCAAGGCCGACAGCATTTTAGAAGCCAGGAACACATTGACCCAGCGTACCTATGGGCCGACCTGTTCCGGTAAGGTGAAGATGGATATTTCCAATATGAAGGCGGGCGATGTGGCAGGCTTAGCGTCCTTCTCTTACAATTACGGGTACATTGCCGTTAAGAAAGAAGCCAACGGCGCCAAGCTTGTGATGGTAGATGCGTCTTCCAACTCCGCTGACAAGAAAGACAATCCGGTAGAGAAAGCCAGCGTGGATTGTGAAGGGAATACCGTATACCTGAAGGAAGACTTTAATTTTGCCAGCGGGGATAAAGTCGGGTTCTATTACAGCTTTGACGGAAGCAACTGGAAACAGCTTGGCACAGACATGAAGCTGACTTATGAACTGACCCACTTTATGGGCAGCAGGTTCGCGTTGTTCAACTATGCGACCAGGTCCGCAGGGGGATTTGTAGACTTTGACTATTTCCGCGTCTCCGACCAGATTACCGGCGCAAGCCAGGCGCCGAGCGATCTGAAGGCAAGCCTGTCCAATTCGGGTGAGATTTCCGGCGTGATTAACAGCGCCTGCGAAGTGAAAATGGCTATGGATCCTTTGCCGGCAGGCGGCCATACCAGCCTGAAGGCATCCATTTCCATCCCGGACATTATGGAAGTGGAAGATGTGGCATTCCAAAAAGACGCCATCCAAGGCACGGCAGATTACAGCGTAAAGGGCGGCAGGCTGATTCTGACAGTCAAAGGGGACGATGTTTCCTTCCAGGCAGCAGATAAGCTGTTCGCCACCATCAAATTAAAATTAAAAGGCTATGTGGACAAAGACAACGCAGCCAGCTTCAAGGCAGATTACATTATGGTGGACAACGGCGCCCTGGAATACGATGTGACAGACTGCCTGACCACTGTGAACCTGAAATACCTTGACACTGGGGCCTTAGCCAAGCAGTTAGGCTACGGCAACCCGCTGATGACCCAGGAATTCGGCGCAGACCCCTATGCCATCGTATACGACGGCCGGGTATATGTCTATATGACAGCCGATGATTACCAATATGACGACAACGGCCAGATAATAGAAAATAATTACGGCTACATCAAGAGCCTGCGCGTGATTTCTTCTGACGACATGATGAACTGGACAGACCACGGGGAAATCAAAGTGGCAGGGCAGGACGGCGCAGCCAAATGGGCAGCTCATTCCTGGGCTCCGGCTATCGCCTACAAGCAGATAGACGGCAAAGACAAATTCTTCCTCTATTTTGCCAACGATGCATCCGGTATCGGCGTATTGGAAGGAGACAGCCCCTTAGGCCCATGGAAAGACCCGATTGGCAAAGCCTTAATCACCGGCCAGACGCCAGGATGCCAGGGCGTGGTATGGTGCTTCGACCCAGCCGTACTGGTAGACGATGACGGCAGCGCATATATCTATTTCGGCGGCGGCGTGCCCAGCGGCCAGCAGATCAACCCCAAGACCGCCCGTGTGGCAAAATTGGGCGCCGATATGATTAGCATTGACGGCGAGGCAAAATTAATTGACGCCCCCTGTATGTTCGAGGATTCCGGTATCTTTAAATACAACGGGAAATACTATTACAACTACTGTACGAACTTTATCAGCCCTCACGGCGATGGAGGCCCGGGCTACGGCACTATTTGCTATATGGAAAGCGACGATCCCATGGGCCCATATACCTACAAAGGAGAAATCTTCCAGAACCCGGCCAACTGGTTCGGCGTAGGCGGCAACAACCACCATGCAACCTTTGTATTTGAAGGGAAGAGCTACTTTATTTACCATGCCCAGACCGTATCCAAGGCACAGGGCGTCCAGAAAGGTTACCGTTCCACCCACATTGACAAGATTGAGTTCTACGGCGACGGCTCCATCAAGCCTATCAAGGGAACCTATGCAGGCATCCCGCAGCTGCGTGAGATTAGCGCATATGATAGGATTGAAGCAGAGACCATTGCATGGAACAAAGGCATCAAGGTAAGTGCGTGCGAAGCCAAAGGCGGCAAATTCGGCCAGTTTAACCGCCAGCTGACAGACCTTCAGGACGGCGACTGGACCTCCGTATCCCAGGTAGCCTTCGGCGAGAAGGGGGCAAAGTCCTTCCAGGCAAACGTAGCCTCCGAAAAAGGCGGCAAGATTGAAGTGCGCCTGGACAGCCCGCAGGGTTCCTTAATCGGCGTCCTGGACGTAGAAGCCACAGGCGGAGCCAATACCTTCAAGACCCTTGCCTGCGACGTAGACCGGATAACCGGGACCCGCAATGTCTTCCTGGTATTTAAGGGGGCTTCTGCCGGAAATATCATGAACCTGGATTACTATCTCTTCGAAGAAGGGACGGCAAGCCCGGTAGACCCAGACCCGGCCGATACCAGCAAGCTGTCCGCTAAGATAACAAACGCTGAGAACCTCTTAGAGGTATTAAGCGCATCCGAGAAATCGAAGCTTGAGGCAGCCATCCAGACAGCCAAAGCTGTATTAACCAAAGATAAGGTAACGCAGGCAGAAGTGGACGCCGCCCTCGCAGCCTTAACGAAGTCGGTAGAGGAAGCAGAGAAATCTCTGATTCCGCAGAAGCCTGATTATGAATCCTATGTAAACAAGACCTTCACCACCAAGGACGGCCTGAAGTGGAAAATAACAAAGTGCACGGAAAAGACGAAAGAAGCAGCCGTAACCGGCGCTGCAAAGCAGCTTACTAAGGTTGCAATCCCAAGTACCGTGAAATACGGCGGCATGACCTTCAAGGTGACGGCAATCGGCTCCAAGGCTTTCCGCAGCCAGTCCAAGCTCACCAGCGCAGCCATTGGCAAATATGTGTCCAAGATTGGCGCCCAGGCCTTTGCCGGCTCCAAAAAGCTTGCAAAAGTGACCTTCCAGGGCACAGCTGTGAAATCCATAGCCAAGGACGCTTTTCAGAACATCAAGAAGACGGCTGCGTTCAGCATGAAGAAGACTTTTACTGCCGGCAGCCTGAAATACAAGATTACCAAGTGCACCGTCTCCACAAAGACAGTGGCTGTCACCGGCGCAGTCAAGCAGCTGACGAAGGTCACAGTCCCAAGCACCGTAAAATACAACGGCATGACCTTCAAGGTGACGGCAATCGGCAAGAAAGCCTTCAAGTCCAGCAAGAAACTGACAGCTTTGACGGTAGGCAAGTATGTAAAGACGATTGAGAGCGAAGCATTCTACAATTCCAAGAAGCTTGGGAAGATTAAGTTCAGCGGGACGGCAGTTAAGTCGATTCAGAAGAATGCGTTCGGCAAGATTAAAAAGTCAGCGGTCTTTGACGTAAAGAACTCTAAGAAGGCATACTATAAGAAGCTGCTGGGTAAAGCGAATACGAAGAACTTTAAGGTAAAATAAACAGTGAAAACCGAATGGGGGCGCCTTGCGATATGGCGCCTTCATTTGGTATAAGGATTCTTCCCTCTCACCTGCGAAAGGAGCGCCCTCCCCTATGAATAATATCCGCCTAAAGCACAAACTTACCCTGCTCTTCCTGGTCTGCGTCATCATCCCCTTGCTTGTAACCAACAGCGGAATCGTCTGGAGCATGCGCCAAGGCCTGAAGAAGGAACAGGAGCAGAAGAAGAAGAACGTAGCCGACCGCCTAGAATCCGAACTCCGTGAACGTGTCAACCAGCAAATCACCCTTGCAGATTACCTGAACCGCAACGAAAAGCTAAAACGCTTCCTGAACCAGGAGTACCAAGATCCCTCTCACTACTACGAGTCCTACGTCCAGCTTATGGAGGATGACGTCATCCATTATTACTACCTGGCTCTTTCTGCCTATAACATTACCATTTGCACGGAAAACAGCACTATCATTAACGGCACCTTTTTTGTGAAAAAAGAAGACGTCCAGAACAGCAGCTGGTATCAGGCGTATGCCAAAAGCAACCGGCAGGTCTGCCTTTACAGTTATTTTGAAGATGGGGATGAGTCTGCGGGCTATATTGAAAAGGGGCGCAAGCTGGTGGCTATCCAGAAGCTGGATTATTGCGGCGAAGGCAACATCATCCTCCTGGATTTGGATTACCAGTCCCTTTCGGAGCGCATTGAAATGTTCTGCGACGGCGTCGGTTACTGTCTCTGCGAGGGCGACCGGATTTTATTTTCTTCCCAGGAAAAAGCGGCTGGCAGAAAGGATTTCCAGCAGTTAGAGGAAGCCCAGAAGGAGGAGTATCCCATAGCTGGTGAGATAGAATTGTATGGCTCCACCATCTCCATCCGTTTGGAGCAAGATAATTTTACTATCCTGGACGCCCTCCGGGGGCAAGAGCCGTTTATGTTTTTCCTCTATATCGTAAACTTGCTGGTGCCCACTTTCTATATCTATATCCTTTACCGTTCCCTTCATGATCGGATTGCGGCGACGCAGGAATATCTGGAGCGGATGAAGGAAGGTGTTTATGAGCCCATCCCCTTCCAGGATGCAAAGGACGAGATTGGCGGCATGATTCAAAGCTATAACCTGATGGTGGCGCGGATGAAAGAATTGATTGAGGTGGTATTTAAGAATAAGGAGCAGGCGCAAAGTCTGGAGATAGCCAAGAAGCAGGCGGAGCTTCATGCGCTGCAGAGCCAGCTGAACCCCCATTTTATCTTCAATGCGTTGGAGAGCATCCGTATGCACAGCGTCCTGAAGAAGGAAGCGGAAACGGCTCGTATCCTGGAAAGCTTTGCAATCTTAATGCGGAATAACATACAGTGGAATAAGGATTTTGTGACAGTGGAAGAGGAATGCGGCAACGTAAGGCGGTATCTGGAAATCCAGCAATACCGTTTTGGGGAGCGGCTGGAATTTTTCCTCTATGTCCAGGAAAGCTGCCGGCAGCGCAGGATTCCCAGGTTTATGGTGATAAATTTTGTGGAAAACGCCTGTATCCACGGCATAGAGAACAGTGTGGGCGGCGGTTCCATTACTGTTATGGTTTCCGAGGATGAGGGCAGCCTGTATGTGGAAATCATGGATAAGGGGAGCGGCATGGACCCTAAGGCTCTGGAAGAACTCCAGAGGCTGGTGGAGCAGGCGGACGTCAGCTATATCCAGCATGCACCAAAGAGTATAGGGATTGTGAATACTGTAGTACGGATGAAACAATACTATGGCGAAGGGATTGTGATTGACATAGACAGTGCGGCAGGAGAGGGGACGGAGATCAGTATCCAGGTTCCCAAGGAAGGGAGGGAGGATTATGATGAAAGTGCTCCTTGTGGATGATGAGCAATTTATACGGCAAGGGCTTCGGATGCTGGTGGATTGGGAAGAGTACGGCTGCCAGGTAACAGCGGAGGCAGAAAATGGCGTGGATGCCATTCGGATTCTGGAGGAAGGCGGTATCGACCTGGCATTTGTGGATATTAAGATGCCGGGGATGACGGGGCTGGAATTGATTGCTTACGCCAGGCAGAATATCTCCCAGCAGATTCGTTTTGTGATATTGACAGGGTATGCGGAATTTGGCTATGCCCGGCAGGCCATGCAGATGCAGGTGCTGGATTACATGCTTAAGCCTGTCCAGGAAAAAGAACTGGTCGCCATTTTAAAGAAAATCAGCCAGGATTACCAGAGGGATAAAAAAGAGAGGCAGGAAAAATATGATTTCCATATTACCCAGATCCTGATGGGCAGGTTTTCGGAAGAGAACCTGGTACAGGTAAGGCGCTGGCTGACGCCTCAGGAATCCTGGAAATATGTGAGCTTTGAATTTGACAAGGGGCAGGAGGGTTTTTCCCAGCTTGGCCGCGGGCAGCGGATGGAACAGCAGAAGGCGCTGCGCCAATACCTCAGGAGCCTTTTGGGCAATGCGTTCTGCCATGTGGTGCCACTGATTGAGGCAAAGGAGGAAATCTTTGGCACGGGGCTGCTGCTGGCTCCATGCCTGTACCAGGATACAGGGATGGGGGAGGAGGCTTATTTGGAATACCTGCAGAAGCGGGCGAACCAGCATTTCCAATATCGGATCCAGGTCTATGTGGGGCAGGCCGGTTCCTTGGAGCAGCTGCCGAAATCCGTGGCGTCCATCCAGGTGGCCAGATGCCTCCATGGGCTGGCCAGGGAGGAAGGGCAGGTGATGGATTATGAGAAATTCCGCGATCGGAAGCCCTCCTTCGGCGTGCGGGAAGAGTCGGTAGGGCAGCTGCTGGACGCCATAGAAAATAACCAGAAGGACAAGATTGGCCAGTCGGCCAATGCGGTCTTTGCCCAAATCCGGGCAAGCGATATGAACATGGAAATGGTGAATGCCAGCATCTACCATATCTTATACCGTCTGATGGAAATGGTACAGGAATTTGACGATGAGACAAACCAGCAGGAAATCCTGGCGTATATTGGGAAAGAATCCTTCAATAAGCTGGTGCTGAGCGGAAGCGCAGAAGAGATTATGGGGTTTTTTAGCGATTATGCCGGGTATCTGGCTCAGGTGCGCAGCCAGGAGGCTCGGAATGTGCTGGACCGGGTGGATGATTATGTGCAGGAGCATTACCGGGAGAAATTAAGCCTGAAGTCCCTGGGGGAGAAGTTCTATGTCAATAATGTCTATCTGGGGCAGCTCTATAAGAAAAGGCATGGGATGGTGTTCCGGGATTACCTCAACCAGCTCCGGCTGGAAAAGGCGCAGGAACTTTTGGCAGGGACGGATATGAGGATTTACGCCATTGCAGAAGAGGTAGGGTTTGGGAAGGTGGAGTATTTTATCAATAAGTTTGTGCAGCAGAACAATATGACGCCCAACCAGTATCGGATCCATAAGAAGGCTGGCCGGGGCAGCCAAGGGTAGGGGAAGGAAAGGGCGTATGCGCCAGTTGGGAATGGCAGTTTGGACATTACAGAAAGGGTGTTTTTATGGAGAAGGGCAGGAAGCAGCGGGGCAGATGGCTGGCGGTAATGGGGCTTGCCGCCTTTGGGATTTGCCTAATGCTGGCGGCAGTGGGGCAGAAGGGAAGGGTGAAGCAGTTTACGGCTTTTTTTGCCATGCCGGGGCAACAGATATCGGAGGATAATCGGATGGTAAGGCGCATTGCGAAACTGACAGGGGTGCAGGTAAGCGTGGAATGGATGAACGAGCAGACTTCCACAGAACGGATAGAGAGTATGATAAGGATTGGGGAATATCCAGATTTTATCAATGGCTCGGATGCCTCAGACCGTCTGGTGGCGGCAGGGGCGCTGGTTCCATTGGAGGGCTACCTGGAGGATTATCCCAACTTGAAGGGGTATTTAAGTAAGGAACAATGGGATTCCTTGCGCAAGGAGGATGGGCATATTTATTTTATCCCCCCTTTTGGCGTTGTCCAGGGACATGATACGGCGGCTATCCCGGCGGGGGAGGCTTTTTGGATTCAGAAACGGGTCTTGGAATGGGCAGGGTTCCCCAGGCTGGAAACATTGGATGAATATTTTGACTTGATTGTCTCTTACCTGAAGGAACACCCGGATACGGACGGGAAAGAGAAGATAGGGTTTGAGATACTGTGCGATGGATGGCGGTACTATTGCCTGGAGAACCCGCCCATGTTCCTGGCGGGATATCCCAACGATGGCTGCGCCATTGTGGATCCTGGCACGCAGGAGGCTTCTGTATACGATACCATCCCGGAGGCCCGGCAGTATTATCAGAAGCTATGCAGGATGTATAACCAGGGAGTGGTTGACCCCGAGACCTTTACCTTGTCATATAACCAGTACATTGACCGGATAATGGGTGGGGATGTGCTGGGGTTTGTGGACCAATATTGGAATGTGATGAATGCCCAGAACAGCCTGTATGCCCGGGGGATGGAAGACCGTACTTATGTGCCCTTTGGGATTACGGCAAGGGAAGGGATTGAGGGGAATTATAACTGTACGGAATATCAGGTAAATACAGGGGCGGGGATTGGGATTTCCGTGGACTGTAAGGATGTGGAAGGGGCATTGGGCTTCATAGACCAGCTGCTGTCGCCAGAACTTATGGTGATGCGCCATTGGGGGGAGAAGGGGATTGATTATGAGATAGGGGAAGATGGGGTCTTTTACCGTACCACGGAACAGCGGAAGCTGCATAAGGATGGGGAATACCTCAGGGAGAATGTCTA
>CAOKUK010000087.1 GCA_948472595.1 uncultured Eubacterium sp. | reverse complement strand
GCCCCCAGGAGCTGCCCCACAATAATGGCTACGGAATCCCCCAAAGCGATGAACACGATATTGAACACATTGTTAATCGTATTGGACACATTCAGCCCGGCCACCACATTCAATCCGCGGATAGAATAGCATTGGGTCAGCATGGCCATCCCAGCGGCCCAGAGGGTCTCGTTGAACAGAAGCGGGCTTCCCTTGCGGATAATTTGAAACGTCAGGCTTTTTGGAACCTTTAGGGTATGGTACAGCCCGGACACATAGGCATAAACTGCTTTCTTTCTATGTACCTGAAGGACGACAATCAGCATTTCCACATAACGGGACAGAACTGTCGCAATGGCTGCGCCCGCCACGCCAAGGGCCGGCGCGCCGAATTTCCCATAAATCAAGATATAATTGAAAGTCAAGTTCACGATGACGGCTGCAATCCCTGCCTTCATGGGGAGGAGGGTCTGCCCGCATTCCCGCAGCGTGCTGGAATACATCTGCACGATGGCAAAGGCAGGCAGGCCGATGAGCATAATCCCCAGGTATTGCTTCCCATAGGCAAGGGTAGCCGCAACGCTTTCGGCAGAGCCATCCCCCGTCAGGTAAGCACGGATTAGAAAATCCCCGCCCAGCCAGAAGAGAAGGGCGGTAAGGGCTGTGATGAGGGCTGACATCCACAGCTTAAACCGCATGGTCTGGCGCACGCCCTCGTGGTTCCCCTGGCCGAAATACTGCGCCGTGAAAATACCAGCGCCGGACACCCCGCCGAAGATGCAGAGGTTATATACGAAAATCAGCTGGTTCACAATGGCCACTCCGGACATCTGTTCCGTCCCCACCTGCCCAATCATAATATTGTCCAGCAGGCTCACGAAATTGGTGATGCCGTTCTGTATCATAATCGGCACTGCAATCATCAGCACCATTCGATAAAAATCCCTGTCCCCAATGAATTTCGATAATTTTTTCATGGTTTTCTGTCCTTTCTGTGGTTTTTGCGGGCAGTGCCAAAATGCAATCCATGCAGACTATTCTATCATGATAATCCGGAATAGGGAAGGGGGAATTTTCGCTGCAAACTTCTTCCCTTCTTTCTTGGGCATGTGGTATAATGGCTTTGCGGCAAAGCGGAGAAAATGGTTTTACGATTATTTGACAGAGTAGGAACTGTTTAAACATAACTTATAAGATATTGCGGCATTTCACCGCTGGAGTATTCTCAACAGTTCCTTAGGATTTCAGGAAAGGAGCCCCTAGTAAATGGAAAAGAAATGGACCCCTGAGCAGTGGCAGGTGATTGATTTGAGGGACCGCAACCTTCTGGTGTCTGCGGCGGCTGGGAGCGGCAAGACGGCTGTGCTGGTGGAGCGGATTATCCAGAGGATTACAGATACGGCGCATCCTGTGGACATAGACCGCCTTCTGATTGTGACATTTACCAATGCCGCCGCCGCCGAAATGCGGGAGCGCATTGGCGCCGCCATAGAGACGGCTATGGAACGCCAGCCGGAGAATGCCCACCTGCAGCGGCAGCAGACGCTGCTGCACAATGCCCAGATTACCACGATACATAGCTTCTGCCTCTATGTGATACGGAATTATTTCCATCGGATTGATTTAGACCCGGATTTCCGCATGGCGGAGGAAGGGGAGCTGAAGCTTTTAAAAAGCGACGTCTTAGACAAGGTATTGGAAGAATACTATGAGGAGGCCAGGCCGGAATTTTTGACCTTGTCGGAAACCATTGCCACGGGAAAGAACGACGCCCCCTTAAAGGACACCGTTTTAAGGCTATATGAATTTGCCATGAGCTATCCCTGGGTGGAGGAATGGCTGGAGGGCTGCAAAGCCCCCTATCACATCCGCAGCCTGGAAGAGTTTGAGTCCCTGGATTTGGCAAAATCCCTTGTCTCTTACATCAAGGCCCTCACAGGCCAGTGGGCGCAGCAGATGCGCCTCTGCCAGGATATCAGCCTGGAAGATGACGGTCCTTTCCTGTATGCGGAATTGCTGGGTCAGGAGGCCGATGCCATGGAAGGCGCGGCAGCCAGCCAGTCTTACCGGCAGTTCTATGAGGCAATCCAGGCGATTGCTTTTGGCCGCCTGCCCGCCGCCAGGAAGTATGCAGGAGACCCATCCAAAAAAGAAAAGGTGCAGAAGCTGCGCAACGAGGTGAAGGCTTCTGTTAAGAAGACAGCGGAACAGTTCTTCTTCCAAAGCCCGGATCAAATGGCGGAGGATTTGCAGAAAATCCAGCCTGTGGCGGATATGCTGGTGGAGGTCACCCTCTCTTTCCTCCATGCCTTTTCCGAAAAAAAACAGGAAAAGAACATGTTGGACTTCAATGATTTAGAGCATTTTGCCTTAAAAGCCTTGGTGGATCCAGAAACCCGCCAGCCCACCCGAACCGCCGAGGAGCTGCGCAAGGGATACGAGGAGATAATGATTGACGAGTACCAGGATTCCAACTATGTCCAAGAGGCTATCCTTCAGGCGGTATCCAAAGAGCCGGAGGGCGTCTGCAATATTTTCATGGTGGGGGACGTAAAGCAGAGCATTTACCGTTTCCGTATGGCCAGGCCGGAGCTGTTCATGGAAAAGTATAGCGCCTATACAAAGGAAGAGAGCCCCAGACAGCGGATTGACCTGCATAAGAATTTCCGCAGCAGGCCCCAGGTGCTGGATTTTGTCAACGCCATGTTCTGCCGCATCATGAAAGAAGATATTGGGAACATTACTTATGACAGCCAGGCAGCCCTCTACCCAGGCGCAGGCTTCCCCCAAGGAGAAGCGGAGATGTTCGCCCCCAGGCTGTTGGTGGTCGAGCCGGATGGGGAAGACAAGGACAAGAAAGCCCCAGAATTGGAAGCCCAGGCCGTGGGGCTGGAAATCCGCAAGCTTATGGAAACCCAAAAAGTAACGGCGCAGATGCCCGGCAAGGATGCGGAGGGAACCCCACAGCCAGGCAGCCTGCGCCCTGCCCGCTATTCTGACATAGTCATCCTGCTGCGCTCCCTGACAGGCTGGTCGGAAACCTTTGTGCGGGTGTTGGGGGAAATGGGAATCCCCGCCAGGGCTGCAGCCGGGACAGGGTATTTTTCCGCCATTGAAGTCCAGACAGCCCTGAACCTGCTGCGCATCATAGACAATCCCAGGCAGGACATCCCCATGGCCGCCGTGCTCTCTTCCCCTATCGTGGGGCTTAGCGGGGAAGATTTGGCCAGAATCCGCACGGCCTTCCCCGAGGAGAGGTTTTACCAGGCGGTGATGCATTTTGGCGGGCAGGAAGGCCTGCCGGCTTCCCAGCAGAAAAAGCTTTCCCAGTTCCTGGCGCTGCTGGAAAAATACAGGCAGAAGGTCAGCTATACCCCCATCCATGAGCTGCTTTCCAAGCTATTGGAGGAAACCGGCTACCTGGACTATGCCTATGCCCTCCCCGGCGGAGAAGTGAAGCGGGCGAATTTAGAGATGTTGGTGGAAAAAGCCATTGCTTATGAAGGCACCAGCTACCGGGGCCTGTTCCATTTTATCCGTTACATGGAGCAGCTCCAAAAGTACGAGGTGGATTTCCCCTTAGCCGAGGGGGAAGAGGCGGAGGACGCCGTGCGCATCATGAGCATCCACAAAAGCAAGGGCTTGGAATTCCCCATAGTATTTGTATCCGGCCTGGGAAAAATGTTCAACAACCAGGATATCCGGGAAAAGGCCATCCTTCATCCCCGTTTCGGCTTTGGCCTTGATTGCGTGGACATTTCCCGCAGGCTAAGGACCCCATGCATTGCCCGCCAATTTTTAGCCCGCCAGGTCACCATGGAAAATATAGGCGAAGAGCTGCGCGTCCTCTATGTGGCTCTGACCCGGGCGAAGGAAAAGCTTATCCTGACCGGCGTCCTCAAAAAAGCGGAGGAAAAGCTGTCCTCTATCCAGGCAGTCACTGTAGAAGACGGTTTTTTGACCTTCCTTAGCCGCCTAAACAGCAATACCTTCCTGCAGTTCCTCTTACTGGCAAACAGCTGCGCCCCCCAGGCTTGCCCTGTTACCCTCCAAAAACAGGCAGGGTTAGAGCAAGCCGAACGCCAGGCTGCCGTAGAAGAGGGACTGACCAAATTCCAGCTTCTGGCAAGCCTGCAGTCCCCAGAGCCAGAATGGCAAAAACGGGTGGATGAACGCCTTTCCTATATGTACCCTTATGAGGAAGAAGTGTCCATGAAGACGAAGGTAACTGTTACGGAGCTGAAGCACCGCGCCATGGAGCGGCAGCTGCAGGAAGAGCAAACAGAGAAGTTAGAACGTCAGCTTCAGGAAGAGCAGTTGGAAAAGCCAGAGCGTTACATCCCAGCTTTCATGGAAGGCATCCACGAAGAGGAACAAGGCGCAAAACGGGGAACGGCCATCCACCGGGTTTTGGAATGCTATGATTTTACAAAGCCGCCAGAATCCCTGCCGAATCAGCTTGAAGATATGAAGAGCCAGAATAAGGTAGACGCCGCACAGTTAGGCCGGACATCCCTGCCTGCGTTGGAAAAGCTTTTACGCTCCAATCTTGGCGGGCGCCTGCAAAATGCGGCGAGGCGGCGCACATTGCGGCGGGAGCAGCCTTTTGTCATGGGGAAGCCTGCGAAAGAGGCGTTGGAAGAGAGCGGCAGTGAAGAGATGCTGCTAATCCAAGGGATTATCGACGTGTTTTTCGAAGAAGAGGATGGGATTGTGCTTTTGGATTACAAGACAGACAGGGTGGAAAGCCCGCAGCAGCTTGTGAGCCGCTATCAGGCGCAGTTGGATTTGTACCAGGAGGCGATTGAGCGTTCTCTGGGAAAAATGGTGAAGGAGAAGCTGATTTATTCCTTTTGCTTGGGGAAGGCGATTTCCTTGTAGACTGGGAAATAAGATTTTTGGGAGCAGGATTTTTTAATGCAGGATTTTGTATACAGGACGCCGTTAGGAGTGGGCAATGCGTCTTTGCAGACGGGGCAACGCTCCGGTAAACTAATCGCCAAGGGAGGCTAAGACGTTCAGGAGAGCCTTCACGCCTAAGCCTCCCTAAGCGCTGGATTTTGCCTCTGCTAAAAGCGCCCCTGAAATTGTCTGTAAAGACGCATTGCCCACTCCAAACAGCTGGTATTGGCATGCGAAAATTTGCGCAATATAGCGGAAGGGATAGAACCATTAAAATTTTAAGTATTTTTTCTCAGAGCAAAAGGTAAAAAGATATAAGATAAGTTCTTCCATTATCTCTAGAATTTCTTTTTCCATTTTTTCAAATTGCACGAAATCTAAAGGGTCTTTTTGGGAACCGTGTGCCACGGCATTTCTTAAACGGACTAACTTGGTGATGGTATGTTGCTTGTTGAAAAAATAGTTGTAATCTAAACCTAAAATATAGAAGTTTTCTTGTAGCACTCCATAATCCAGATTTGATTTGGTGTTTATAATGTGTTCGTCAATTCGAATGTGCCGATTCAAATAATCGGAAGTGAGTTTTTGGGTTAATTCCCATCGTCTATGGTACTTATGTAAGAATGCTTCTGCTGGTGGGGTAGTCGTTAATTCTTTACATTTTCGGTTTATGTCTTCAAAAGCTGCATATTCCCTGTTTAAGGATGCGGTTATAAGGGCATCGGAAAAATTTTTGAGGTCTAAATCTATGGAATTGATATATTGAATGTAACATTCTAAGCAGTCTTTAAAAAATCCTTCAAAATGTGCGTATAGCATGACGGTTAATATTTTGACAATGGGAATTTTATTGTCTTCTCGCAATAGGTTTTTTAAAGCCATGAACTCATGTAATCTCCAAGAGAGGGAATCTTCCATATCGCTTCTAAAATCAAGGATATCTTGCATGTCAGCAATTTCTGATTGCATCTTCGACTAATGCAATTCTTTCCTCTGTATTTCTTTTTCCACCAGTTCTTGTTTTTAAAAATTCTTTGTTTTTGCGCAGGCCATTTAAAGCTTTTTTCATGTTTTTTGGCGATTTTGATTCTATGATGTCTTCGCATTGAGCAATGCCACAAGTGAAGCTATCATAAAAATACATTATAATACCCGTCTTAAATTTATTTTCTTCTAAGTCAATTGCGCTAGAGAAGGCATTTTTTCCATTTATCTCAACAAGGCATTTGAATACTTTTTCAAAAATAATACGCTCCTTTTCGTAATGGAAGGGGAATTGGCCAGTTGTAACCTTTTCCATATAATCTGTTAAGAAAAAATCAAGATCCTTTTTATAATTTTCCAGGTTGTTTTTGAGTGCGAAATAGCGCAGGACTAATTCCTGATCTTTTTTGGTGATCATGTACTCATTTCTTACATTTGCAATTGCTTTTTTAAAATATTCGTATTCGCTGCATTCAATGATAAAATTGTTGAATTTGTTTCCAAGCAGGCGAATTGTGCAGTTGCGGACTTCTTGATTGCTCAGAAGTTCCCCGCCTGTATTTAAGCGTTTGAACATATGATAGCGTATATTAGTGTCCGTTTCTTTCCGCAGCACTTCCATACGGATAAAATTTCGTTTGAGTTTGAGTTGGATTGCCCGTGGCAGGTCGTCAAATGTATAGTCATTTAGTTCTTTGACTATGTCGCAGTCTGTCAAGACTAATTCAGAATTAATACGGTCGGTCCCGAAATCTTTTCTGATTTTTTCATCAATATCTTTATAGCGAAAATGCAAGTATGTTGAAATCCTCTGTAACCCGTCAATTAATTCATAGATTCCTTCTTGCTCTTCTATTACAAATATGGGTGGCAAGGGCATTTCTAATATTAATGACTCAATGAACATGGATTGTTTTTCATCCGGCCAGCGGAACATCCTCTGATAGTCTGGGTTGATAATCAATTCTTGGTTATTGTACATATCTAGCAATTCGTTAAATGAAATATCAAGGCTTTTTGTTTTTACAGATTTTGACTGGTCATCAATTGCTTTTATGAGAGTTTCATTCGATAACATATTTTTCCTCTGCTTTCCAAAGTTTAGTGGGGGATGCAGGATAAATCGCTGCATGTTCTATATTTGTTTCTCATTATAAGTGTTTTTTCTAAAAAAATCAATGTTAACTTAGCAGGGCTTTGTCTAAGGATTCGCCCGTGGCCACAAATGATAATTGTGTTTAGGCATTTCTTATGTTATAGTTGTTGTGGAAAGTGACGGTTCAACAGGTTTGTGCAAAAGGCTGTTGATGATAAATTTTTAGAAAGGATCCATCTTATGAATCATTACAAATTAATCCTAGCATCCGCTTCCCCCCGCCGAAAAGAGCTCCTGCATCAAATCGGCGCCACCTTTGAAATCCTTCCCTCCCAAGCCGAGGAATCCCTTACGATGCAAGACCCTGCCCAGGCCGTTTTGGAGCTGTCCCGCCAAAAAGCCTTGGAAGTTGCCGGTCGCCTGCCAAAGCCTGCAGGCTGGGTATCCTCTGATGGCTTTGCGCCCATTGCGCCGCCACCGCCGCCTTATGATGCGGCAGCCCCTGGTTCTCTGCCCCAAAACACCATCGTCTTGGGCGCTGACACTTTGGTGGCTTATGCAGGGAAAATCCTTGGGAAGCCCAAGGACGAAGAAGACGCCAAAGCCATGCTCCGCATGCTTTCCGGAAACACCCACAGCGTATTTACCGGCGTCACCCTCCTGGTGTCCGCCCAGGATGGGGAGTCTGTCCATTCCTTTTACGAAGAGACGAAGGTCACCCTCTATCCTTTGACGGAGAGGCAGATTGCAGCCTATGTGGCCACGGGCGAGCCCTTAGACAAAGCAGGCTCCTACGGCATCCAGGGCAGGTTTGCCGTCCACATCCAAGGAATCCAAGGAGACTACAACAATGTGGTCGGCCTGCCCGTGGCCAGAATTTATCAGGAATTGGTGAAATCAGGCATTGAAATTTTCTGAGATTCATACTATCATAGAAGCAGCGGGGGAGAGGATTGAGAGGAGGATTCAAGATGAATGAGTACGATGAGATGTGCGTAGAGTGCTTTTTGAACAACCAGTCCCAGCTTTTTGACGAGCAGGTCGCCTCCAACATGGAAGAGGCGGAGGCATTCCTAGAAGACTGCATGGCGGTGGTCTGTAAGAATCTGAAAGAGGTGCGGGCATATTTCGAGGAAGAGGGCGCAGATATTGCCCAGATGAGCGATGACGACTTAGAGGACGCATCGGAGGTGTTTGGCCTGCCGGACGGGAGGTTTTTGGTTGTAGAGGCATAGCCAGTGCACCAGGCATTTTTGGAAAAAAGGAGCGTTTTATTTATGGATAATTATGATGTGATTATTGTAGGGGCTGGTCCCTCCGGTATTTTTTGCGCTTATGAATTGGTTCGCCAGAAGCCGGACATCCGCATCTTAATGTTAGAAAAAGGGCGGAGGATTGAAGAGCGCCAATGCCCAAAGCGAAAGACAAAGGCCTGCGTAGGATGCCAGCCCTGTTCCATTACCACGGGATTCGCCGGGGCGGGCGCATTTTCCGATGGGAAGCTGTCCCTTTCCCCAGATGTGGGCGGGAACCTGCCGGAAATCTTAGGCTATGAGGAAGCGTTCGCCCTCATCAAAGAGTCCGATGAGATATACCTGAAATTCGGCGCAGACCATAGCGTCTATGGGGTAGGGAAAGAAAAGGAAATCCGGGAAATCCGGCGCAAGGCCATCAACGCCAACTTGAAGCTGGTGGAATGCCCTATCCGGCATTTGGGCACGGAGGAAGGCTATAAAATTTACATGCGCCTGCAAGAGCACCTCCTAGAGCGCGGCGTTGTGATGCGGTTCCAGTCTATGGTGAAGGACATCCTGGTAAAAGATGGCCGGGCAGTGGGCGTGGCCACGGAGAAGGGGGAGGAATTTCTGGGAAAAGAGGTCGTCTGCGCCATTGGCCGGGAAGGTGCGGACTGGTTCAGCCATGTATGCCAGGAACATGGCATAGAGACAAAGGTCGGGACTGTGGATATTGGCGTCCGGGTGGAGGTTCGGGATGAGGTGATGGAGTTTTTGAACCAGAACCTGTATGAAGCCAAGCTTATCTACCATACGCCTACCTTTGACGACAAGGTGCGGACCTTTTGCACGAACCCTTCCGGGGAAGTGGCTACCGAGTACTATGACGATGGCCTGGCGGTGGTGAACGGCCATGCTTATAAGTCCAGCGAATGGAAGACCCATAACACGAATTTTGCCTTGCTGGTGTCTAAGAATTTCACCAAGCCTTTTAAGACCCCCATTGAATACGGGAAGCAGATTGCCCAGCTGTCCAATATGCTGTGTGACGGCAAAATCCTGGTGCAGACGTTTGGCGATTTCCGCAGGGGGCGGCGCACCACGGAAGAGCGCCTGTGCCGGAACAACTTGATTCCAACTCTGAAAGACGCCGTGCCGGGGGACCTGTCCCTGGTGTTCCCTCATCGGATTATGGTGGATATTGAGGAGATGATTTTTGCCTTGGACAAGGTGACCCCAGGGATTGCAAGCGATGAGACCTTGCTCTATGGGGTGGAGGTGAAATTCTACTCCAACAAGGTGGTGGTGAACCGGGATTTTGAGACAAATATCTTGGGGCTTCGAGCCATTGGGGACGGCGCATCCGCCACCAGGGGGCTGCAGCAGGCTTCGGCAAACGGCCTGAGCGTTGCCCGCAGCATCTTACGCACATTGGGTTATGAAAATAAATAGAAAGAACGCAAGTTAGCAGGTAAATTACGGATGAAAAGAAAGAAGAAGATCGGAAGAGCACACGTCTGAACTCCAGTCACA
>CAOKUK010000086.1 GCA_948472595.1 uncultured Eubacterium sp. | reverse complement strand
CCTGCGCAGAATTTCTCATACAGAGAATCAAAAGAATTCCTCAGGGATTCAATGATGGCCGTTGGGTCATGGTCCCGGGGATAGAAGGAAAGCCCAAGCACGTCAAAGTCAGTGACGCCTGCGTTTACGGCATTCTGGAACCAATTTGTCACCATCTCTGTGTCTGCGCCGCTGTCAATGTGGAGAACCACTTTTGTGCTTGGGGAAGCGTCCCGGACGGCTTTGATGCCCTGGTTCAGCACATAAGTGAAGTTTTCATAGTTTGCAATATTGCACAAAGGCCACAGCATGCCATTGGTAATCTCGTTCCCCACCTGCACCCATTCCGGTGTTACGCCTGCCTCTATCATATGGGTCAGGAAGCTATGGGTATATTGGTATAACTCTGCCCCTACCCGGACGGCTTCTTCATGGGAGATATTATCCGTCACATTCCATGCGGATGGCGGCGGCTGCTGGCCGGGATCTGCCCAGTTGTCCGCATAATGGAAATCCAGCATGACCCGCAGACCTGCGTCATGGCATTTCTTGGCATAGGCGATAATGCTGTCTTCCTTGCAGCTTCCCTTGGGATGGTTCACCCAGGTGCGGAGGCGCACGGTATTCATGCCGTAGTCGTTCTTGCATATGTCATAAAGTTTCCGGGATTGCCCTTTGGCGTCTAGGTATTCCCTGTCGGCGTCTGCCGCCGCCGAGATGTCGGATCCCAGCGCCATGCCTCCTGCGCTTTCCCGTCCGCCGCCCTCAGCGGCGAATGCAGCCGTAGGTTGGGGAAGCGCCGTGGTGACCATAAATACTGCCAAAAGGATGGCATAAAACTTTTTTAAGTATCGATTCTGTTTTTTCATTCCATATCCCTCCATTTTTTATTTTGCTGATAATCTTCGGAATAAGCTATAATTCGTAAATACTTTGGAATTGCAGTCCCCCCTTTCCATCCGGTTAATCAATTTTTCACAGGCCAGCATCCCCAATGCCCGCTCGTCAAATTCCAGCGTTGTGATGATGGATGCGTATTCCTTTAAGAAAGCGCTGTTGTAAAGGGAGGCGACCTCCATATCCTTGGGGACATTGATATGCATGTTCTGGAGTTTCATCATAGCCTGCCGGCAGATTTTATCATCCATGCATACGATGCATTCTGCGCATTTTTCCACAAGTTCTTCAATGGCCTGGTATACCTTTTCTTTCGTGCAGCAGTTCAGGTAAATCATGTCGTCCAGGATTTTCCGGTTGTGGAGCAGGAGGCCTTCCCGGAAGCCCATAATCCGCTTCTGGGTGACGGTGTGGTTGGCGTCGCCTCCCACCAGGGCGATGCGCCACATCTGTTTCTGTTCCGTGAGGTATGCCATCATTTCCTTGCAGGCGCGTATGATATCGCAGTCGACATATTGGACAGAAGCGTAATTGGGCTGGCCGACGGTCAGGAAGGGGATATGCATGGACAGTAGATATTCTACCGTGTCGTCCTTTACAAGTGTCCGCAGGAGAAGCACCCCGTCTACCTTCTGCTGCGCCAGCACATGCTCCAGGGGAGAGATATCATGGCTCTCCAGGGAGACCAGCAGGATATTATATCCCATTTTCTTGGCGGCGCTGTCCATCCCCATAATGCAGTTGTGGAAAAAAGGGATTTCCAGCAGTTCCTGGTCGGCAGGCAGGACGGCCGCCAAGTTATAAGTCCGCAAGGAATGGCCGGTGTGGGAAAGGGATGCGTTCCGATAGCCGGATACCTGGCAGTATTTTAAGATCCTTTTCTTCGTCTCCGGGCTGACCCTTCCTTTGCCGGAAATCGCCCTGGATACCGTCGACATGGAATATCCTAAATCTTGCGCAATTTTGCTCAGGGTTATTTTGGTGTCCAATGCGTCTGTATCCTCCTTTCTGGCTGGAATTTACTGGAAATGCATGAATTTTATTCCATCTTTTGTTTATTTTCTACATAAATATTATAGCATTTAGAAGATTTATGTGCAATGCGCATAGTTTACAGAAAGGATGGTATTTTTTATTCAAATTGTGCAGGAATCTTGCTGTTTGCGCAAAAATGGGCAAAAAGAGACGGGTTTTTGAAAGTTGTAATGGTAAATCGGAAAGGGGCATGGTATACTGTGGATAGTCATAGAATTTCTAATCGTTTTTGGAGGTGATGGTTATGCCGATTGTATCCATTGAAATTATGAATGTAATGGGTTTTCGGAGGCAGTGGAGGAAAAATGGCGTTGACTGCAGGAATGCTTTGGCAGAAGATGGATATGCTTGTTCAGATGGGTTCCTGCTGCAGTTTTGCAAGGGGATAAATGTGCTGATAGGTGAAAACGGCGTAGGTAAAACTACGGTCTTGAAAATGGTCTATGCAGCGACACAATGGTCAATTGTCCAGACAGATCAGGGGAAAACCAGAAAACTCCTGCATTTTTTTTCAAATAGCCTAAAAGATAATGAGGCGCTGAAGAATGCAGATAGGAAAGAAGATTATAGTTATTATAAAGTATCAGACGGTGCGCATAGCTTTGAAGACAGCCTTTCCCATAATGGTATTTTCCATTTTGATGAATGGCTGGGTTTAAATATACAGTCTGTGTTTATCCCAACAACGGAAATGCTTTCCCATGCAAAAGGTTTTTTAGCAATGAACCAAAAATACAATATGCCGTTTGACGGTACGCAGATTGACATTATTGTAAATGCATCTTTGCCTGAGACCCGTGAAGTCCCGGCAGCCATGCAAGGGATTCTTGAGAAAATCAGCAATATCATTGACGGTACGGTTATTATGGAGGAGGATACATTTTATGTATTGAAAAAAGATGGGCAGAAAGTAGATTTCTCACTGGAAGCGGAAGGGTTGAGGAAATTAGGGCTGCTCTGGAAGTTGATCCGTAATGGTTTGCTGGAAGAAGGGGCGATTCTTTTATGGGATGAGCCAGAGGCAAATCTGAATCCGGAATTGTATCCGCTGGTTGCGGAGATTTTATTAGAACTGCAGAAAAATGGCGTACAGGTTTTTGTCGCAACGCACAATTATAATTTTGCAAAATATCTGGAAATCCGTCGAACAGAGGTACAGCAGGTAATGTTCCACAATTTATATAAAGCAGCGGATGGGCTTCTAGAGGAAATAAGGGAAGTAGTAGGTTCAGAGACGGAAGGCAGGGGCGAGGCAATTTATGCCCAATCAGCGTATTGGATGAGGGATATTAGACAAAATCATATTATGCTGGCGGATAACAAATTACTTGATGAAGTATATGGAACGTGAGGAAGTGTGTAATGGATAATATATTTACTGAGGAAAACGGAGCATACAGCATTGATTGCACCAATGCTGTATGGTCATCTGACAAAATGCATAAAGATTATCAGGACGCAGGCATACATATAAACGATGTGGATTTTTTGATTGAAGATTTAAATTGTATTCTGATGGTAGAATACAAAAATGCGAATCTTCCTAATGCAGTAAATCCACAAGCTTTTTCCCCATTTTCAGATAAAAAAGTATCAATAGTATCACGGAAATTTTATGATGCACTGCACTATTTGAGGTTATTAGGGAAAGAAAAGCCTGTTCAATATATTTATATACTCGAATATCCTAACGGTGATGTGACGATGAGAAAAAGGCTGCGGAACAGGTTAAAATTGGAATTGCCGTTTTTGCTTCAAGAGAATATTGGAAATGGGAAAAGGCTGATAGATAAAATTGAAGTTTTATCTATTTCAGAGTGGAATGAAGATAGGAGATATGGAAAATTTCCCATTAAGGAAATACAATTTTAATCGTTTGTTTCAAAAATTATTTTTGTAAAGATAAAAACAAAAATTTGCAGTTGACAAATTTTCCCTCCTATGTTTTAATAGGGAAGTAGCCTGAAATTTAAAATAAAAAGAAAGCGAGGTAAAATCCATGATGAAATTTAGGCGCAATGGCAAAGACAATTCCAAAAGCAATAATCGTAGTTTTACCTCCGTGGCGGCAGACTGGCTGCAGCATTGATGTTATCCTTTCCGCTATGCCTTTTTGCGCATAGCAAGCTGGATTTAAAATATGCTGTATCCATATGCGAATGATGCGTATATCCATATGCAAGGCTCCCCGCAGGTAACTGCGGGGTTTTTTATGCACAGTCCCATGCAGATGAAATATGCTGCTGATGCAGTGCGCAGGGCGTGCGACGAGTAGGGGAAGATGCCTCTTCCTTACTCGATTCTAATAGGAAAATCCGATTTTTCTGTATGACCAGGAAATCTTTTATCGGGGATTGCAATGCAGCCTCCAGATTCTTCCGCGGCTTTTGAAAGCCACAAAACCCCCAGTTCCGCAGGCAGCAGCCACAGAGGAAAAAGAAGAGGAGAATTTATATGGGAAAAATATTAAAATATATCCGGCATTATTGGTACGCTTACCTGTTTGCCATATTCTGCATGGTGGCGGCTATCCTGCTGGATATGCTATACCCGATGATTACGAAGCGCATTGTGGACGATGTCATTATCGGAGGCAACCGGAAGCTGCTAAGCTTCCTGCTGGCCATGATTGTCCTGATTGGCGTAGGGAGGGCGGTCGGCGGCTATCTGAAGGAATTTATCTTCGATACGGTCAGCGTTAAAATCGGCGCCAGGCTGCGCAAGGATTTGTTCACCCACATGGAAGGGCTGTCCATGGAATATTTTGACGATACCAATACCGGGGAGCTGATGGCCAGAGTAAAAGATGATGTGGATCTTGTCTGGAATGCCCTGGGGTATGTTGGGATGCTGATGCTTGAAGTGGTCATCCATGTATCCATCGTGCTCTACTGTATGTTTGCCCTCCATTGGAAGCTGGCGTTCCTCCCTCTGGCAGCCATGGTACTGATGGGGTTTACGGCCATTTTCATGGAGCGGAAGCTGGATAAGGTGTACGAGGCAATCAGTGAGGAAAACGCCACACTGACCACCATAGCGGAAGAGAACCTGGCAGGCGTTCGCACGGTAAAAGCCTTTGCCAGGGAGAAATTCGAGATTCAGAAATTCCTTTCCCACAACCAGCGTTATTACGACCTGAATATGAAGCAGTCCAAGCTGCTGGCGCGCTATTACCCGCTGTTCCAGTTTACGGGGAAGCTGCTCCCTGTGGTTATGGTGATTATCGGCGGCGCCCAGGTCATCCAGGGGAGCATGAGCTTGGGGAGCCTGGTGGCTTTTTCCGAATACTGCCGGAATATCGTATGGCCGATGGAAATGCTGGGCTGGCTGACTAACGACCTGTCTTCCGCCATAGCTTCCTGTAAAAAAATCAATAAGATTTACAAGCAGGAGCCCTCTATCCGGGAACCAGAGCATCCCATCCTGTTGGACCAGGTGCGGGGGGAGATTTCCTTTGACCATGTTTCTTTTGCCCGGGGCGGCCAGGAGATTCTAAAGGACGTCTCCTTCCATCTCTCCCAAGGGAAGACCCTTGGGATTATGGGGGCGACCGGGGCGGGGAAGACTTCAATGGCCAACCTGATGATGCGCTTTTTTGACGCAGCTTCCGGAAGCGTGCAGCTGGACGGCATAGATGTGAGGAAATTGTCCCTAAAACAGCTGCGCGGCAGTATCGGCACGGTCATGCAGGATGTGTTCCTGTTTTCCGATACGATTTCCGAGAACATAAAGATGGGGCAGCGGGAGACCTTAGACAGCCCCGCCATGGCGCATGCGGCAGGGATTGCCCAGGCAAAGGGATTTATTGAGGAAATGCCGGAAGCTTATGAGACGGTCATCGGCGAACGCGGCGTAGGACTTTCCGGGGGGCAGAAGCAGCGGATCAGCATTGCAAGGGCAGTTGCGAAGCATAATCCGGTTTTGATTCTGGATGATTCCACGTCCGCCCTGGATATGGAAACAGAATATGAAATCCAGAAATCCTTAGATAGCCTGGATACGACGAAAATCATAATTGCCCATCGGATTTCCGCAGTGCGCCATGCAGATGAGATTTTATTCTTAGAAGACGGCGCAGTAAAAGAACGTGGGACCCATGAAGAGCTGTTGGCAGAAAAGGGCTTGTATTATAAGACTTATCTGGCGCAGTATGGGGAGATTGTAAGATAGGAAGAGGTGATAGATTTGGCAGTAAACTCATTTCGGGAAGATGAAGCATTAGAAGGGATTGGCAAAAAGGAGACGTTAAAGCGGCTGTTCGCTCATCTGGGCCCCTATAAGCTCCAAGTGGCGGGCGTCTTAATCTGTATGCTGGTTACGGTTGCAATCTCCCTGGTAAACCCATTGATTATAGAAGAGGCCATAGACGTATACATTGCCCGGGAGGACATGGGAGGCCTGGCAAGGCTGGCAGCGGTTACTTTAGGGATTAATCTTCTCTTTATCCTTATGGTGAAAATCCGTATGTATGCCATGGCGAAGATTTCCAACCAGATCTTGCTGGATATCCGCCAGGAACTGTATGAACATATCCAGACCTTATCATTTTCTTTTTTTGACAGCCGCCCCACAGGCAAGATCCTGGCGCGGATTATCGGGGATGTAAATTCCTTGAAGAATGTGCTGACCAATGCCGTCACTACGCTGATTCCAGATTTCATCACAATCTGTGGCGTAGTGGTGATTATGGTGGCAAAAGACTGGCGGCTGGCCCTTGCCTCCTTAAGCAGCATCCCGCTGATGGCGGCAGCCATATGGTTTATCCAGAAATTCTCCCATGTGCGCTGGCAGGTGTTCCGGAAGAAAGGATCTAACCTGAACGCCTATGTCCATGAGGGGATTGCCGGCATGAACGTGGTGCAGAGCTTCCATGCGGAGGAAGAGACGCAGGATATCTTTGCCGGCTTGGTGAAGGAGCACGAGCAGTCCTTTATCAGCGCCGTGCGCATTGCGGACCTGTTCGGCGGGGCGATTGATTTCTGCTGGGGGATTGGCGCGATGATCCTCTATTGGGTGGGAATCCAGATGATTGGCGGCGAGGCCGTCAGCATCGGCCTTTTGGTGGCGTTTGGCACTTATATCAATATGTTCTGGAACCCGGTGATGAACCTGAGCAATTTTTACAACCAGGTCATTACAAACCTGACGGCGGCAGAGCGTATTTTTGAAATCCTGGATACGGAGCCGGATATTACAGACGATGCGGATGTGGAGGAATTGCCCGATATCGAGGGCAGGGTAGAATTTGACCATGTCTCCTTCACCTATGATGAAGGCACGCCGGCGGAGACAAAAGTATTGGAAGACGTCAGCTTCCAGGTACAGCCAGGGGAGACGGTCGCCCTGGTGGGGCCCACCGGAGCCGGGAAGACGACAATCGTTAACTTAATCAGCCGTTTCTATGACGTGCAGAAAGGGACGGTGCGGATAGACGGCTATGATATCCAGAAAGTCTCCATGGAAAGCCTGCGCTGCCAGATGGGGGTCATGACCCAGGAGAATTTTATTTTCCAAGGGACGGTGAGGGAAAATATCCTATATGGGAAAATGGACGCCACGGAGGAGGAAATCATTGCGGCCGCCAAGGCAGTCAACGCCCATGATTTTATCCTGAAGATGGAAAAGGGGTATGATACCGTATTAAAAGAGCGGGGGGCGGGTCTGTCCATTGGGCAGAGGCAGCTGATTGCCTTTGCCCGGACGATGGTGAGCATGCCGAAGATATTGATCCTGGACGAGGCTACATCCAGCATCGACACCCACACCGAACTCCTGGTGCAGAAGGGGATAGAGGCGCTGCTTAAGGGCCGCACCAGCTTTGTCATAGCCCACCGCCTGTCCACCATCCAGCGGGCAGACCGTATTTTCGTCATCGACAAGGGCGGGATACTGGAGCAGGGCAGCCCGGCGGAACTGATGGAGAAAAAGGGGCATTATTATCATTTGTATATGGCGCAGTTTAAGAATATATAAACCAGCGAACCTGTATTTATCTGGACGGATTAGGGAAAGGTAGATACTGTAAGGGGCAGACGGCAAGCAAGGATAGGGAAGTGGAAAAGGAGTGTGGTGCAGGATGCGTTTAACAGGGACAGTTTATTCCAAAACACTGGAAATGGACACAGGAATCTCCATCGTGACCCCAGATCATTTTAAGCCGGGAAGGCCGTATAAGGTAGCATACCTGCTGCATGGCCTTTCGGGCAGCAGCAGGACTTGGCTGGAGTATTCCATGCTTCCTGTATATGCAGGGAATGGGAATACGGTGTATGTGATGCCGGAAGTAGGCAGGAGCTTTTACATGGATATGGAATATGGCTTCCGTTATTTTACCTATGTGACAGAAGAACTCCCCGCTATCTGCAGGAATATCTTCCAGATATCCTCCCAAAGGGAGGATACGGCCGTCATAGGCGGCTCCATGGGAGGATATGGGGCCTTGCGGTGTGCCTTGTCCAAGCCAGGGCAATACGGGATGTGCGCCGCATTTTCTTCCGGCTGCCTGTTTCTGAAGGAAGGGATAGAGGAACTGAAGGCGCAGGGAATGCGCCAGGAATATACGGATCATTTTGGCCTGCAGCTATCCAGGGATTTTGTTGCGGCCTTTGGGGAAACCTATGAATGGAAGCCGGAATATGAGATTAGGGAACTGGCAGCTCAGGCAAAAAGGCAAGGGACGCTGCCAAGGCTTTTCCTGACTTGCGGGACGTCTGATTATTTCTATCAGGATCATAAGCGGATCTGCCGGGAATTTGATTCCTTAGGCGTCTGCTTCGAAGCAGAAGAGTGGGAGGCGCAGCATGATTTCCCTTATTTTAACGATGCGCTGCAAAAGGCAGTGGAAAAGTTCGGGTTATAAATAGGGCGCTTTTTAGAAAGGGATGGAAGGATGGAAAATAGAAAAACACTGGTTAGAGGGAAAAATACTTATATTGCCCCTGGGGCAATTGTCCGGGGGGACGTTACCCTCGGGGACAACAGCAGCATCTGGTTTAACGCCGTTGTCCGGGCAGAATGCGACAGTGTGGAAATCGGGCGGGATACCAATATCCAGGATAATTGCGTCCTCCATGTGGACGAAGGCGCAGGCCTGTCTATCGGCGACCGGGTGACGGTTGGGCACGGCGCCATCCTCCATGGCTGCACCATTAAAAGCAATACCCTGATAGGGATGGGCGCAATTATCCTGAACCATGCCGAGATTGGAAGCAATTGTATCATTGGGGCAGGGGCTTTGGTTACCCAGGGCGCCGTGGTTCCGGATGGCTCTTTGGTTATCGGGAATCCGGGGCGGGTTGTGCGCCCCGTGACGGATGCAGAGATAGAGGGCGTCCGGCAGAACGCCGCCCATTATGTAAAAGAGGCGGCGGATTATGCCGATGCGTAGGGATGGCTGCTTGGGCAGGGGAGGAAGGATGGGGCGGCGTCATCCCTGCCCATCCAAATCCTTCTTTTTGATATAGGCTAACAGGCCTTCACAGCCCGCTGCCACATCTTCATAGGTTTTTTCAAAATCCCCTGTGTACCAGGGGTCGGCCACGTCCCTGGGATGGTCTGTATAATCTAAGAGCAGGCTGATTTTTTTCTCTGGGTCTTTCCCAGCTATCCGCAGCATATTTTTATAATTCCAGCGGTCCATCCCTACGATATAATCATATTCCTGGTAGTCCCTGCGTTCCATCCGCACGGCGTATTTCCCGGCGGTGGAGATCCCCACTTGCGCCAGTTTGTTCCGGGTGCCGTAATGCACGGGGTTCCCAATCTCTTCCATGCTGGTTGCGGCGCTGGCAATATAGAATTGGCCGGCTAATCCTTGTTTTTCAACCATGTCTTTCATGACAAATTCAGCCATCGGGCTCCTGCAGATGTTGCCGTGGCAAATAAATAGTATTTTTATCATCTTGAATATATCCTTTCATAAGCCTTTAAACCTTGAT
>CAOKUK010000085.1 GCA_948472595.1 uncultured Eubacterium sp. | reverse complement strand
CACCATATGGCAACGCAATTTTAGTGGAATCACGCTCCGTAAGCTGCTCCGGCAGAATCACCTGCCGCCCGCCGTAAATATAGTAATTAAAAATGTCGGCAAATACGCCTGCATCTTTTACATAATCCTTTGTAACTGTATCTGTTTTCAACGGCATCTACCGCCTTTCTTCATGAATGTATGGCAGTGAAATTGTCACATCCCCGCCCCTGCCACAATTTCATTATACTCAAAAAACCGTTTTTTTCAAGCATGTCAAAGTCGGTTCTCCAAAAAACAGAGGGGTCAAAAATTGTAATCACAGGGGTCACATTCAGTGGACAGGAGGTTTGCTAAGGTGCGCATTCCATTGGAATGCTTAATCGAATTGGCCAAGCTCTATGACGTAGATTTGAATTACATCACAGGCCTCAGCAACCAAAAAAAGAAGTTCCCGCAGAAATAATGCGCAAACTTCTTTCTTGTTTCTTTCTCGTCTTCCTATAAAGAACAGCTTCCTGAAACAATTCCTCTGCATTTGCGTGCGCAGAGCCTGCCTCAGTGAAGCAATGGCGACCTGCCCGGAGGGCTTTTTACCCCCTCACTCCACCAGCATATATTTATCCAAATATTCCTCAACGGTTTCCAGCCACTGTTTGTAGAGCGCATTGTCATTTTGCAACCCGTGGCCTGAGTGGGGCAGCTCAAAATACTTAAAATCTATGCCGTTTTCTTCCAGCGCAGCTTTCAGCCGAAGGGAGCCCTTAAAGGGCTGTATGCGGTCATAGGCTCCATAGGCGACAACGGTGGGCGGGGCGCCTGGCGCAATCCATGATACGGCGGATATGGGCTTCATCTTTTTAAGATAAGAGCCGTCCTTTATCTCATCAACGGAAATCATCTCTCCCAGCATGGCGCTGAAAATCCCTGCCGCACCCTGATAGCTCTCCTCTGTTTCCCGGTCAAAGCCATAATTATCCCAGTCTTCCCGGTAAAAACAAGACGGCCCAACTGCGCCGAAGGTGAAGGCAACGGGAACCGGCGCTTCCCTGGCATCCCGATAGGCGTAAATCATGGCCAAGGCATGGCCCGCCGACCCGCCAGCCACAGCCATTCTATCAATCGGATATCCCTCTTTTTTCGCTGCCTCAATCACTTTGGGAATAGCATCCCGAATCTCTTCTGACTGTGTCAGCACGCTTGCGCCGTTTGTCGCACCGTCCAGCTCTTCAAATAAGGTATAATTGATTCCAGCCGCCACATAGCCCTTTTTGCAGAGCCATGAGAGCATCTCTGCGTCTCCGCTTTTATCGCCAGAGGTGAAGCCCCCGGCATGAAGATAGACCGCAAGGCCATAACTCTTGCGGGAGCTGTCCTTAGGCAGATAGAGATCGAATTTGTTCGCCTCACCGTCCCCATAGGGCAAGTCAACCATGCGCTTCCCAAGCTCATCGCTCCAGGCAACACTGTATTTCTTTGCCCAGGAGGGCTGAATCACAAATTTTGAGGCTATCCCAGCTCCAAACGCCAGCGTGAAAACAAGAATCCCCATCCAAATCGACACCGTCTTCCCCTTCCTTTCTTTTGCAGCTTTCCTCATAAAAAATTACCTCCAAACAGCGTGCCGCCCAGCAGCAAATTCAGGGCGGCGCGAACCGCCAGCCGCCCCAGGACAAAAGCGATGACAGCAATGACAAGCAAGATAAGCAGCCGTTTTTGCGTCATAGACATTTTCATTTCCTCCCTTGACAAATTCATGCTACTATGCTATTGTTACGGTACAATCGTAACAGCAAGATGAGTGTAACAGCAAATGGAGTGGTTGTCAATGGGAGCAGCAAAAATGGAACAAAAGCCAAAAAATGTTTCACCCTTCAGCAACGAGAGCCGCAACGCCTATGTGGTGGAGCATCTCACTGGCGCTATGCTGGCGCTGCTGGAAAAAAAGCCAATCAATGAGATTTCCATCAGCGAATTGTGCCATGCGGCTGGAGTGGGACGGACGTCTTTCTACCGCAACTATGCAAAGAAAGAGGATATTATCAAGGCGCATATTAAGCATTTATCCCTAGATTGGACAGACAAGTGCAAAAAGACCCCCGACCTCCCTATAAGGGAGATGGTTCGGATTGTGTTTTCCCATTTTGAGGCAAACCGTGATTTCTATCGCTTGTTGAACAACAGAGGGTTAGTTTATCTTCTCAAGGACATTATTTTGGACTTGTGCGGCTTTCATCCGGAACAGGAGATGCCCGCCGCTTATTCTTCCGCCTATGTCGCCTTCTTTTTATACGGCTGGATTGAGGTTTGGTTCCGGCGGGGCATGAAGGACACAGCGGAAGAATTGATTGCTTACCTTCCCCAGCAGAAGAATCATTGTTCGGAAATCCCCAAAAAAGCAGAGGGTGTCAATGGCAAATAGGGAAGGCAAAAACCATGGACAGAAAAGAAGGCAAATAGATTTAGGGAATAAAATCACTTTAGACAGAAAGGAAGCCAAACGGATATGGAAAGACAAAAAAAATTCAAACTCATGCTTACATTGCTGATGATTTCACTGGCTGCGGCACTTTATTTTCAGCCTGCCTGCGCCGAGGCCGCATCCTCACCCAAGCTGAACAAGACGAAGCTAACGCTTATAGTCAAAAAATCTGCCACTCTAAAAGTCACGAATTCAAAGAAATCCGTAACATGGAGCAGCAGCAATCCTAAGGTTGCGTCCGTCAGCCGCAAAGGCAAGGTCACGGCTAAGAAAAAGGGCACCGCAACCATTACCGCTAAAACGGGCAAAAAGAAACTCAAATGCAAAGTCACTGTGAAGAAATGCTTTAAGATAATATTACTCCGGCAGTTTTATATATTATCCAAACAAATCACTATGCGTACCTGTCCTTGTTAAATACAAGATTAAATCCTCATTGTCTATTTCATATACAAGAAGCCAGTCCGGCGTAATATGGCACTCCCGGCACCCAGCATAATTTCCGGTTAAAGGATGGTCTTTATTTTTTTCTGGCAATGGCATCCCTTCCGCCAATTTCTTAATAACGGCTGTTATCAAAGAAATATTATATCCTCGTTTCTGTGC
Organism: uncultured Eubacterium sp.; assembly: GCA_948472595.1. Lineage (GTDB taxonomy): Bacteria > Bacillota > Clostridia > Lachnospirales > Lachnospiraceae > Petralouisia. The sequence goes on along the minus strand of CAOKUK010000085.1, from coordinate 6,794 downwards.
CCTTTTTAAGTCTTTTTGAAATCTTGTGGTTGGCCTTATTGTATATTTCATGATAATAAGTCCCTCATCATTTCATCTACATCCGTATACGACTTTCCCATGGATGGATCCGCTTTCATTTGCTTTACCTCTTCCATTGCCTCTAAAGTACTGTCATTGGGAATATCCCTGGAAATCACAAACGGTATCCTCTGCTCCCTTACTGCCTGCTTCACAAACACTGTAAACGCAGACGCCATATTAAGCCCCAAATCTGCAAATAGCTCCTCCGCCTGCGTTTTCAGTTCTTCATCTATTTTCATTGTTATGTCTGTAGTCGCCATATCATCCGCTCCTTCCCTTTTTACACATTATATTCCACCCCATTGCCGCAGTCAATATAGGATTCTATCAAAAAAAGGGCTGCGCCAGGAAACACAATTCGTTTCCCGGCACAGCCTCTTTCCTTTCTTAAACCGTCCCAAATTTCCCATCCCCACAGTAGGGCGCAAGCTCTATCCGCACAAACCACCCCTGCTCATGGTCGCATACCGGGCAGCTCTGGGGCGCTTCCGTTCCTTCGTACACATAGCCGCAGTTTAGGCACATCCACTTGGTCTCCACTTTGGACACGAACAGCTGGTTGCTCTCCAAAAGCTTGGCAAATTCCCCAAACCGATCCCCATGCAGCTTCTCAATCTCTGCTATCTTATGGAACTTCATGGCCGCCTTCCCAAATCCCTCCTGCTGGGCGGTGTCGCCGAAATGCTTGTAGACGTCGTCATGCTCCTCGTACTCATTGTGCTGTGCCATCTTTAAAAGATCCGTCATATTGGGGCTTAAGTCCACCGGGTATGCCCCGTCAATCGCAATGGTCTCGCCCGCAAGCTCCTTGAGCTGGTTGTAAAACACCTCCGCGTGCTCCTTCTCCTGATCTGCAGTGAACCGGAAGATTTTCTCAATGACATAAAGCCCCTGCTGGTGCGCCTGGCCAGCCGCAAAGGTGTAGCGGTTCCTGGCCTGGCTCTCCCCGGCAAAGGCCCTCATTAAATTTTTCATCGTCTCGCTCTGCTTAAAATCTGTTGCCATATCCATTTTCCTGCCTTTCTGCTGTCATTGGGGGCAGGCTGGCGCAAGCATCCTGCGCACTTATTCCTGCCACATTTTCGCTTCAAAGGCAGTATGCGCAGAAACAGGGAATTTTATGCTATTCTATTATCAATTCGCAAGAGCCGCGCATCCGCAAGGGGCATTCGTACATGCCGCTGCTGGCGCCGTTTTCTATGTAAGAGATTGGGCATTTCCTGCAATCCCCCGGCGTGAAATCTGAGGGGACGCCAAAATGCAGCACTGCCTTGCGCATCCCATCCGACGATTCCTGGAGATTGATGTTCTTCCAGCTCAAAATCTGGCCGCAGCCGCCGCATTTGTCCATACCCTTAGAAACCATCCTGTTACAGGTAGGGCAGGAATAGCACATCTCATTGATGGAAGCCCTAGTCTCCACTACCTCTGCTGGAAACTGTTTGATTAACTGTGCCCGAATATCATCACTCTGCATGGTTTTTCCCTCCTGAAAATTTTTCCGTCTCCCCGCATATCATTATACCATATCTTGACCCATTCCGCTACTGCTGTTTTTTATTCTTCTGCATATTCTCCCACCGCCGTCTCATACAGGTTGTTCCCCCGGGAATCTATGACGACAATCACCGGGAATTCCTCCACCTCCAGCTTCAGAATGGCTTCAGCGCCCAAATCCTCATAACACACCAAATCGGATTTCTGGATGCACTTGGAAAGGAGGGCGCCTGCGCCTCCCACTGCCGCAAAATAGACTGCCCGGTTGCGGACAATGGCGTCTATGACCTCCTGGCTGCGTTTCCCTTTCCCAATCATGGCCTTCTGGCCCAAATCCAGCAGCTGCGGGGCATATTTGTCCATGCGGCTGGCGGTGGTGGGGCCTGCAGACCCGATGGGGCGGCCTTCCCTGGCCGGGGAAGGCCCCATATAGTAAATGACGGCGTCCTGGATGGGGAAGGGCAATGCATTTGCCCCTCCCTGCCCCAAAACCTCCATCAGGCGCTTATGGGCAGCGTCCCTAGCCACATAGACGGTACCCGTAAGGTATACATAATCCCCTGCGCAGAGATTTTCCGTCACTTCGGCAGTGATTGGCGTTGTAAGATATCGATCCATTTTATGATGTTCCATCCTTTCTCATAAATCATAATACATTTTAAATTCTGCCGGGTTGGGGATCTGCTCCAGCTTTCTCAATTCTTTCCGTTTCCGCTCTATCCATACCTCTATGAGCCTCTGGGGGAACACGCCGCCCTTTGTCAGGTAGGCATGGTCTTTTTCCAATGCGTCCAGCGCTTCGCCCAGGGACTTGGGCAGGCTCTTTATCTTCTTCTGCTCCTCTTTGGACAGCGTATAGAGGTTAAAATCGTATGGCCCCCAACCATGCTCCTCTGGGTCAATCTTATGCGCAATGCCGTCCAAGCCCGCCATCAGGATGGCCGCATAGGCATAATAGGGGTTGGCCGTCGCATCAGGGTTGCGCAGCTCAAAGCGCTTCGTCTCCGGCGTCTTGGCATAGGCCGGTATCCGAATGACTGCGCTGCGGTTGGAAGTGGCATAGCCAACGGTCACCGGCGCCTCATAACCCGGAACCAGGCGCTTGAAGGAATTGGTGGATGGGTTGGTAAATGCGCAAAGGGAGGCAATATGCTCCAGCAGGCCCCCAATGAAATAATGGGCGGTGCGGCTCAGCCCGGAATAGCCGTCCCTTTCGTAAAACAGGGGCTTCCCATCCTTTAAGAGCAGCATATGCACATGCATGCCGCTGCCCGCTTCCTGATAAATGGGCTTGGGCAGGAACGTGGCCGTCTTGCCTTCCCGAGCCGCCATATTTTTAATGATATATTTTATTATCATCGTGTTGTCCGCCATTTTTTCCATGTCGGACAGCTCTACCTCTATCTCCATCTGGCCGGGGCCGCCCACCTCGTGGTGGTGGTATTTCACCGGGATGCCCCAGTCCTCAATCATCATGCAGATTTTGCTGCGCAGGCTGTAGCCCACGTCAAAGGGCGCAGCCACATGGTAACCGCCGCCATAGGGCACTTCAAAGCCGTTGTTCCCCGGACGTTCCAGGCTGCAGTTCCACTCCGCCTGCCTAGTGTCAATCCGATACCCGCACTGCTTTTGCGTCACCTCAAAACGGGCGCTGTCAAACAGGTAGAATTCAAATTCCGGGCCAATGACCATCCGGTCTGCAATCCCGCTCTCCTTCATATATTCCACCGCCCGCAGGCTCACGTTCTTGGGATACTGGTCAAAGGGCTTATGCTCCCCCTCCCCAATGGTGCAGACATTTCCGCACATGGTCAGCGTTGGCACCTCCGCAAAGGGGTCTACATAGGCTGTGTTTGGATCTGGCAAAAACACCATGTCGCTCTTCTCAATCGGCGCATAGCCGTAATTGGAGCCGTCAAAGCCGATTCCCTGGGTAAAGAGGCTCTCCCCAAACCGCTCGAAGGGAATCGTGACATGCCTCCACCGCCCGTCAATATCCGTCATCTTGAAGTCTATCATGCGAATCTGCTTTTCCTCGCATAGCTTCCTAATCTCTTCACAATTCATATGCTCCTTCTCCTTCCTCTTGGCAGTATGTCCCTATCCACACGAAATCTCCCGAACCACATGCCGGTTCACATGGCAGCAGATATTGACTGCCACCGGGAGGCCTGCGATGTGGGTAGCGTAGGTGTTGATATTGACAGCGAAGGCTGTCGTCGTGCCCCCAAGGCCGCCCGGGCCTATCCCAAGCCTATTTATTTTCTCCAGCATCTCCCTCTCCAGCTCCTTTATATGAGGGATGAAAGAAGGCTCGTCAACAGGCCTGGCCAGCGCCTGCTTGGCAAGCAAGGCGCATTTCTCAAAAGTGCCCCCAATCCCAACGCCCACTACCATCGGCGGGCAGGCATTCGGCCCTGCGTCCCGAACAGCCGTCAGGATAGCCTGCTTCACCCCCTCTATGCCATCCGCTGGCTTCAGCATAAAGATACGGCTCATATTCTCGCTGCCAAACCCCTTCGGCGCAAGGGTAAGCTTCACCTTATCCCCTTTCACAATCTGGTAATGGATGACAGCCGGGGTATTGTCCTTGGTATTTTTCCGAATGATGGGGTCTCCCACGACAGACTTCCGCAAAAACCCTTCCGTATATCCCTGCCGCACTCCCTCTTGAATGGCATCCTCCAAAAAACCGCCGTCTATATGGACGTCCTGGCCAATCTCTGCAAAGACGACCGCCATCCCCGTATCCTGGCAAATGGGAATCATCTCATCCCTGGCAATTTCCAGGTTCTCTTGAAGCTGGCCTAAGATTTTCCTCCCCAAAGGCGCCCGCTCTGTCTTGGCCGCCTTGCCCAAGGCCTCCCTCATGTCCCCTGAAAGGCTGTAATTCGCCTCTATGCACATCTCCTTGATATTCCTTGTGATTTCCTCTGCCGCAATGGTACGGATCATGGCGTGTCTCCTCTCTGTCTTATGCCTGTAACAGTTCCGATGGTTTCCCTGTCACTTATGCTTTCCTACGCTTTCCTAATTTCCATTATATTATTCATGGAAATGATTTGCAATGCTTTTCTGGAGATCCTGCGCCGCTTTTCTGGCCCTGTATTTTGAGAAATGGAAGGAGCGAATCCCCATTCCGTCCGTCTCAGCGATTACCTGCCGGCAGTTCCATTCCAGACGGCACCTCCTGCACCCGGCAAAATACAGGTTTTTCTGGGGCTCCTCCTCTGATTTGTAAAAATCCCCATACACGCTCCCCTCCTCATGGTTCTCATGCTCCAAGCGGTATTGGCTTAATGCGGGGACGGCGTCCATGGACAGCCCCGTCAGATAGGCCATGTCCTGATAAGATATCCCGTCCCCCAGCTGCGCCACATTATAAGACGCCACCAATGCGTCCACCCGCCCAAAAGAAAATACCAGGTAAAACCCCGTCACCACCGCCATGGAATAGCCAAACAGCGGGAAGCCTTCCTTCTGGATGTTTCGGATGACCCCGGCCATGAGCGCTGACAGCAGCGCCAAGAACCAAAGCGTCAGCACCCGCAGGAAGCTTAATCGGTATGTGGAAATATAGAGAATCATCCGAAATGCGCTGGACGCTATCATAATATAAGTGCAGGCGGAAAAGGCCAGCAGCAATCCGCTGAGCATCCTCTGCCTCTCAAAAACGGCAAGGCAGGATATTACCAGGAAAAAATTGCACAGGCACACAAACAGCAGCTGGAAAAAACCCTGGCGGGCATATTCTGCATAGGTGTAGCCTTCCGGCAGCAGGCTCCCGCCCGTAAACAAAAAGATAAGCTGGATGCCGCAGAAAAACAGGTACACGGCTGTAATCATGGAAAGGAAGGTGATGGCCACCACAGGGTTTTTCTTCCGCCCCCTCTTCTTCCATTCCGGCATATTCCCAAGGCACAGGGCGGACAGGAAGCAGTAGCATCCCAAAAAGCCCATTGCGAGCAGCATGGCAGCCAGGAATAGATTCGGGGAAAACACCGCCTGGCTCCAGAATGTATGGAGCATTTCCCCAACCAGATTCGAAAAAATTTGGTCTGCGCCGCTTAACAGCTCCACCAAGCACAGCAGCATCGGCAGCCCTATGAGAATGCCGGCAATCACATACTTCCCATTGCCGCCCTTCTCCCCCTCCTTGGACGCCCTGGCCTTTCTCCAGTAATTTCCCAGGTGGATAAAGGGGCTTGCCACTTCCGGAACCATAGAAAGGCCAAAAAACAGGATATTGCAAAGATACTGCCCAAATCCCCACTGGCTGGCGTCATATGCCTGCCGCAGCATGAACACTGTAACCAGCAGGAGAATCCCTATGGTGTTGAAAAAAATCACGAACCCATTGGCCGTAAGCGCCGTGCTGACTCCCAGCATGAGGATGGCGCCTGCATACAGCCAGTTGGATGTTTTCCACGGAATGCCGCTCTTTTTTAAGAATAATCCACAGACCGCCAGCATGGCCGCCGTAATCAGCGGAAATGTGATCCCCGCATAATTCCGATAAAAGGCAATGGCAAAACAGACGCCAAAAGCCAGCGACACCCCCAGGAAATACGCAGCGTTTTCCCTCACCGTCGAATTCGCTTCTTTTGCCTCATTTTCCATCTGCTTGCATGCTTCCATCCTCATCCCTCCATTCTAAGATATCGCCTGGCTGGCACGCCAATGCCCTGCAAATTTTATCCAGCGTATCCACCTTGATGGCCTTTGCCTTGCCATTCTTCAGGATTGAAATATTCGCCATGGTAATGCCCACCCGTTCCGAAAGCTCCGTCACGCTCATTTTCCGCTTTGCAAGCATGACGTCTATATTGATAATAATCGCCATTTTTCCCTCCTTTCGAATCTCTCATATGGTCAAGTCGTTCTCCTCCTGCATCTTGGCCGCCTTCTGCACCAGATGGGAGAGGGCTGCCGCCGCCACCGCAATCGCCACCCCGGCGAACTCCACCAACAGGGACGCCAGAAAAACGCTTGGATGGCTCATGTCCAACAGCAGCAGCGCCAGGTTCGCCGCAAAAAAATAGCCGCTGTCCGCTACCGCCAAAATGGAAATGCGCTTCAAATGCCGAGCGTTCTCCATGGAAAAGGAATTGTCACTTCCAATTTCCGCAGCAATCCTCCATACAAAATACATCGCCAGGCAACACGGGATTGCCGATACACATAAGACGGCCAGCCATGGCCAATAGCAGCCAGAAAACTCTGGATACGCCTCT
>CAOKUK010000084.1 GCA_948472595.1 uncultured Eubacterium sp. | reverse complement strand
ATTCTGTCATAACAAATCAAACAGCACAGGAGGGAAATGTTATGATGGAAAAAATGCCTTTATCGATTATCTATGATGTGACAAAGCAGTGCCCTTGGAATTGCGCAATCTGTTGTATGGGCGCTTCCCCTAAGCCAGAGGAATGTGCTAATGAGCTTTCCCACAGCCAGAAACTGAATCTGATGGAGCAGATTGCTGCCGTAGCCCAGGAACGTGAGGTGCGCATTGATTTTTCAGGAGGGGAAGTGTTTACAGATCTTAGGAATGTTGAGGTGCTGGAATATGCGGCTAAGCTGCTGGGGCGTGAGAAGGTCGGGGTCAGCAGTTCTGGTTATAAGATTGGGGATACCCTGGCAGGACGTCTCTCCAAGTGTATCTCGGACTGTGAAATGACCATGGATTCTGTCCCAGGCACAAGTTATAGCCTCCGCCCTAAGGGATATGCTGAGGCCGCCGCCCAAGCCCTGCCTTTCTTGCAGGAATACGGGATTCAGACAGGCATCCAGACTGTGCTGGCTAAGGAGAACTGTAAGGAAGGGACTCTCCGTGCATTATATACATGGCTCTGTGAGCATAGGGTGGATAATTGGAGCCTGCTGCGCTTTTACCCTTCCGGGCGGGGCGCCGCTTATGCCGGGCAGTGTATCACGGAGGAAGAAGAAGCATGGGCAGTGCGCCTGATCCAGCAAATGGATTGGGAGAATGCTTCGGAAGTGAAGCCGGAAATCGATTTCCATTATACCATGAAGGGGCATCCCAAGCATAGCCAGGTCTGCCGCTGTGTGCGGAAATCCATTGGGATTCTGCCGGATGGACGTGTGACGTCCTGTTTTTGGGCAATTGATGGGGAGATGCGTATTGCGGACGGCAAGTTTGCCTTGGGGTCTGTGCTGGAGAAGCCGTTGCAGGAATTGCTGTCTGGGGAAAAGGCGGCCTATTGGATGGCGTGTGAGCATAGCTGTGAACTGTCGAAGCCAGAAGGAAAGGCAGCGTAAGGGGGTGATGGGATGATAGGGTTTCTGTTTTTAAGCTTGCTGACAGGGGTTTTGGAATTAGGCAGTGTATTCTATGCCTGGGGCAATGGGTTTCCGGCAGCAGCTATCCTGGCTTTCTCCCTGCCTTATCAGTTGGGGAACTTGCTGTTTCTTCCCGGTATTGTAACAGGGAAAAAGGCTTTTGCTGCGGGGATGTGCGGAATGGGGCTGTTGGCGGCCTATGCTGTGTCTGGAAGCCATCAGCTGCTGGGAGGCGGGGTTTTGGCAGCCTCCCTGTGCCTCCAGGCAGCCCGTTCTGCGCACAAAGGGGAATGCCCTTCCTGGGTAAAAAGGAGTTTCCGGGTTGCGGGCTTCTTGCTGTCCCCCTGCGTCTTGTTCTTCCCGGGGATATCGGTTGGAATCTGCCTGGCGGCCTCTTTCTTGGCTTTGGGGAAGCCTGGGCGGGCAAGGCTTGCACCAAAGCCCAAGGCGCATGCTTTCCAGGTATCCCCTGTGATGGTGTTCCATCAGATGCATTATTTCGTATACGCCTATATGATGCCTATATGCATTGCAGAAACGGTAAGCCGCCTTGCCGTTGGGGGCGGCCGGATGGCTGGGGATTTGGCTGGCAGCATAGCAGGGGGGTTACTGTTTGCATTGAGCTGGGTTGTGTACATACAGCCCCAAAAACTGTCAGAGCAGTGCAGGGATATCCCTTACCGCCGATGGTTTTTCCTGGGCCATGGTTTCCTGGCAGTGGTCATGGGAGCCTTAGGGGCGGCCTGTGCGGCAGGGAACTTGGCCTGGATGGCTGTGTTATGGCTGGCCACAGGGCTTGGAGGAGGGACGGTGTTCTGCATCAGCCGCCTGACAGAAGGGAGCAGGCAGATGGATCTGTCTTTTTCCGAGAACCTGGGCCATGTCCTGGGGCCTCTGGCGGCTGTCTTGTTGGCATATACCCTCCCTGGCTCGGAGGAAGCCGTATTGTGTGCCGCCTCCTGCTGTTTTGTCTGCCTTACGCTGCTGTCTGCGTTATGGATAACCCGGAAGGAGGGAGATTATGAAAAAACCTGAGAAACCAAAGGGGAGCGCCCTGTGTTCCCCTTCCAAGCTGCCGGCGTCTGATTATGTCATCAATCCCTATATCGGGTGTACACACCGCTGCATGTACTGCTACGCCAGTTTTATGGGGAGGTTCACGGGGCATTCTGGGGAAACGTGGGGAACCTATTTGGAGCCCAAGCAATATGCTTCCATGAAGCTGCCCCATCACTTACAGGGAAAGACCATCCTGGTAGGCTCTGTCACAGACGCCTATAACCCAGGGGAGGGAAAATATTGCAAGATGCCGGGAATCCTCCAGGCGCTGGCAGGCTGTGAAGCGCATGTGGAAATCCTGACGAAGTCTAATCTGGTGCTGCGGGATTTGGAATTGCTCCGCAATATCCCGGATTTGGCGGTGGGGGTATCCCTGTCCAATTTAGAGCAGGCGGACAATGAGATGTTAGAGCCGAACGCTGCAACTGCCCAAGAGCGCCTGGAGACCTTAAAGACGTTGCATGAAAACGGGATTTCCACCTATCTGTTTGTGGCACCCTATCTTCCAGGGCTTACAGACTTGCGGGAACTTGCAGAGGCAGTGGAGGGGACGGTGGACGCTATCTGTGTGGAGAACCTGAACCTGCGCGGGAAGGCCAAGCAGGATGTCCTGGAGGCAATTACCAAGCTCCATCCAGGGCTGGAAGGACTGTATCGCAGCATTTACCTGGAAAAAGGCGCAGCCGGCTATTGGAGCAAGGTGGAGCAGGAGATTGAAAAACTGCGCCGATGGGCGGGCGTTCCGGTAGTTTCCTATTTGTATCATGAGAAGATTAAGAAAAAATAAGGGGGAATATTATGTCTGTAAAATTTGCAGGAATCGAATTAAAGAACCAGATAGTGGCTGCATCCAGCCCGCTGACGGAGTCTTTAGACAGGATCCGCTGCTGCGGCCTGGCTGGGTTTGGAGCCGTTATCTTAAAGAGCGCGGCAGATTATGTACGCACGGGCAGGGGGCATGGCAGGAAAGTGGTTTTCTGCGAGGGGGAGGATGGGTTCTATGCAGATTCTTCTTTTGAGCGGGAAATCCTGACGCTTTCCGAGGGATTACAGCTGTACCGAGAGGCTTGCCGGCAAGAGGATATTCTGATTATCCCCAGTGTGGGCGCAAATTCCTTGGATGCAGAAGAATGGCTCCCCATCTGCCGCGCCTTTGAGGAAGCAGGGGCGCCTTTGCTGCAGTTGGATTTTTTCTACCTGGGGCAGATCGCACAGGAAGATGGGTTTTATGGGAAGCTGGGAGGGCTTTTGCGTACGTTAAAAGGAGAGCTTTCCTGCCTGGTTATGCCAAAGCTGAACCCTGGGTTTGCGCCAGGGAAGATATGCGCATTGCTCAAAGAATGCGGCATACGGCAGGTATCCTTACTGGATTCGATGCGGGAAACTCCAGTCCCATCCCAGGGGCTGCAGGAAGGAACCACCTCTTATTTTGGCAGGCGGCAGTTCCCTGAGACGCTCCGCTATTTAAGGGAGGCAAAGAGATACGGTTTAGAAGCCTGCGCCGGAGGGGGCGTCGCATCGAGAGAGGATGTGCGGCAGCTTTTGGAAGAGGGTGCCGGGGTGGTACAGGTGGCTTCTTATGTTCTGTCAAAAGGGTTTGCCTCCTTGGGGGATTTGCTGGATATAGAGAAGGAAAGTTCTGGCTGTGCGGAGATTTTCCGGCAAAGCCCTTGGTGCGGCAGGAAGATAGGGGGAGAAGGCGGCTGTGAAGCATGTGGGGCCTGCAGAGGGCTATATTGCTATGTCCCGGCGCCAGTTGATACCAGCCATGTGGAGCTTTCAGAGGAAATCTTGGAACTTTCAGGCCTGCTGGCGAAGAATGTCCACGAAGTGTGGGCAGCAGGGCGCATCCGGGAAGGATGGGCTTACGGGCCTGTCCGGGACGATAGAAAGAAGGAAACCCCCTGCCTGGCGCCCTATGAGTTATTGAGTGAAGCAGAAAAGCAATATGACCGGAATACGGCCCTTGAGACATTGAAGTTAATCCAGAAGCTGGGGTATCGGATTGAGAAGGAGTGAAATATAGGTTATGGAATCTATCCGTTTTACAAAATTAAAGATAAAGCTGGAGATGCTGAAGGACTGCCAGCTTCCCAGGCATAAGGTCTCCGCCATCCGGGGCGGCATGGGGAAGGTATTGCTGGCACAGCATTGCATCCGAGATGAAAATTGCAGCGCTTGCAGTTTCCAGAGAAGCTGCATTGCCCAAAATATTATGTATGCCCCGTTCCGGATAAAACCGCCGTTTGCCACCCAGCATGAAAGCATGGGCTATGTGATTGACTGCACAAGCCAAAAGCAGGCATTCCAAGCCGGGGAATGCCTTGGGGTGGAGTTTACGCTGTTTGGCGATGCGGTTTCTTATATCATGCCCGTTATTTATGCCCTAACGGCTCTTGGGGATATCGGACTTGGCAAAGAAGGGGCATTGTTCCGGATAGCGGAGATTACAGACCGCTGCCGCAGGCCAATTCTAAAGGACGGCTGCATCACGATGAAGCATGTGCTGGCAGAGACTTTGGAGGACTATGTGCAGGAACGCATGAGCCATCAGGAGGATACGGGTGGGCGCTTGTGGCTGTCTTTAGACACGCCTTGCGCCGTCAAGCATCAGGGGCAGTTCCTACAGGAATTTGATGGGTATTCGCTGATGGTCACCATGCTCCAGAAGCTGTCCATGTACCAGTTATACGAGGGGAAGGAAGCATTGCGGGAGCGTTTGGGAGAGGGTGAGTTCCCCAGTGTGAAACAGCAGTGGCTGGAAATAGGCACAATCCCCAGATATTCTACGACGCAGGAAAGGAAGATGTATCTGAAAGGAGTGAAGGGGGTATTGGAACTGGAAGGCTGTAAGGAAAAAGCGATGCGGTACCTGTACGCTATGGAGATACTGCATTTTGGGAAAAATACAAGGCTAGGTTTTGGAAAAGTGTCCGTGAAAGACCATTGGGGAGAAGCATGCGCTCCGATTTAGTCTTCAGAAAAAGGGAGGGACGGAAGAATGGGAAAAAATATTTTAGTTGCGGTGGTAGGGGCAGGTGCGGCGCACAATACGCCGTACGCAGTGTTTGAGCCAGCTGGCGGGGGAAAAGAATACGGCCTTTTTGGCGGCAGGGTGGAGGAGAGCTGCTACCCTTTTCTGGCGGCAGATAAGCTGTTGTTGGAAGAAGATTTTGACATGGTGTTTCTGATAGGGACAGGGGATTCCCGTTGGGGGCTTTTATGCCAAAACGCTGCAGAGGAATATAGGAGAGGCAGGGACTTAGAGACGCCTTGGCCGGGCAAGGAGAAGATAGACATACGGAAAGAACGCAAGGAAGCGGAATCATTCCTTGGGAAATGCCTGGGGAGGGAAGTGCGGATTTCTGTTATAAAAGAGGGCAGGACGGCAGAGGAAACAGACCAAAATATGGAATGTCTTATCCTTGCCTTTTCCGAAATTTTCCAGGAGGCAGCAGGAGAAATCAATATTACCTTGGATGTCTCCAATGGGCTCCGCTCCATTCCGATGTATGTGCAGGCGGTAATCGATTACTTTTCTGCCTTGGAGAGCAGGCGTGACTGCACGGTGAAGGTATTGTATGGGATGTATGAAGCATCGTGGCCTTTCTGTAAAGAGGATGGGCTTGCGTCGCTGCCGGCGGAGGCAGCCGTTGAGGGCGGGATAAAGGTTGCCCCGATGCTTCGGATGGATGGGGTCACCCAAATCCGGGCTTGGGCCAGCGCAGTCCGGGAATTCTATGCCAATGGTTCCGTCATGCAGCTTTTAGGGCTGCTGCAGACGCTGGGGAAGGAATCTTGCGGCCAGGGAAAAACCTGGAGCCAGGAGTGCTATCGGGCGCTCAGTGATTTCTCTTTTGCCATGAACAGCAACAAGCTGGACTTGTTCCAAAAATCCATCCGAGAAATGCAAAGGCTGCAGGAAAAATACGGTGGGATAGAGGATGCAGGCAGCATCCCTATTTATATCCTGAAAATCTTAAGTTCTATCTTGGATGACCTGACAGGAAGGTTTGGCGTTGGCGAAGAAGAGGGAGGGCGAGAGAAATATGCCCCTTACATGTTTTCCATTGCCCAATGGTATTTCGAGCAGGAGCGTTTTGGGGACGCCGTCATTGCCCTTCAGGAGGGTATGGTCACATTTGTCATGGAGGAATATCCCAAAGAATGCACCCGCCTTTTGCAGAAAAATTTACTGGGATGGCATAGGCCGCCGGAAAAACTGGGCGATAAGCTGTTTGACAGCAGCGTAAGGAAGGTAATCCGCAATCATGTATTTGAGAGGGATGATAAGGCAGAAGAAGGAATGAAGAAGCGGCAGATAGAGGAATGGAGAGAGTGGCGGAAGGAATATGATTATGTTTGCCGGCAGATTCGCAATTCCGCCATGCTGATGTCTTACCAAGGGAAAGGCCTAAGCCAAGAGGAATGCCCTGAGGAAAACATGATTTCCATTGAGGCGGCAAGGGGGCAAATCAAAACTTTGATGGAAAAGATGGAGGAAGAGAGGAGTTGCCAGGATGGAAAGAAAAAAATGCTGGAAATGCGCCTGCAGTATCTGATAAATCTCAATGAGTTTGACGTGTTTATCAGCTACCGCCGCTCTTATGGCTCAAAGGAGAAAAAGGATGGCTTCCTTCTGGCTCTGTCCATCCGGGATTATTTGATGGAAAAAGGCTGGAAGGTATTTATGGACGTCCCAGAAATGAAGGGGAGGGCTGGAAAGTTTTCCGAACATTTGCGCAAAGAGCTGTATAACAGCAAATGCTGCCTGGTAATCTTGGGAGAAAAAGCCTACCAGAGGGATTTTTCCGAAGCGGATGAATATTATAAAGAAATTATCACAGCGGTGAAGGATGAGAAAAAAGTATTTGTGGCCTGCATGAAAGGATTTCTCTGTTCTGAGGAGGATGTTGGGAAAGGGGTATTCGAGCAAAAGGAGCTGATGGATGTGGCGGAGAAATACCAAAGGATTGGCAGCTCCGACACCACAGAATGGGAAGACTTCCAAGCAATGAAATTAAGGGAAAGGATTGAGGAGGAGATTCACATGTTTTTGCGGGGGGAAGAGAAAAAGTTTCGGGAGGGTTTTGTGAATTACAGCAACCACCCAAGCCATCTATGGGGCGAAAGGCAGCGGGAGGCTGCGCAGCGCTATGGGGAGATTGTGGATTTGCCCTTCCCCAATATCCCGCCGGATTTATCGGAGCGGGAATTGGATGAATTGGCGCAGAGGGAAGCGGGGAATATCCTGTCCCAGAATCCCAAATGCGTGCTGTGCCAAGGGGAGTTTACCTTTACATACCGCATTATTAATCGGTTAAAGGCACACCAAATAAAGGTTGTGGCAGCCTGCAGCGAGCGGGTGGCCACAGAAAAAAATGTGGACGGCAAGACTGTAAAGGCGGCAGAGTTCGTCTTCCAGGGATTCCGGGAATATTGAAAAGTATAAAGGGAGGAAATGCGCATGAGATATTTGATGATTCTAGAAGTGTCGCAAAAGCAGGCCTATATATTTTCCAGCACCAAATTAAAGGAAAATATTAAGCGCTCGGAAAATATCTGCCAGGTGACGGACATTCGGTACTTCAGTTCCATTGCCGAGCGGGCAGGGATTCCATTTTCCAAAGAGGGCAACCTGGTGTATTCTGGGGGCGGCCATACGGTATTGGAATTTGGCCAGGAGGGTGTGGCGAAGGCTTTTGCCTATGAGGCCTCAAAGACGGTCAAGAGGGAGTTCCCGGAAATTGCCCTGTTCCTGAAGGTGCTTCCCTATGAGGAGGGGATTTCGCCAGGGGAGAATTTAAAAAATCTTTCGGAAGAGCTGGAGGTGAAGAAGTCCATCCGGGCAGCTTCTTTCAGACAGGGCTCTTTTGGAATCGAGCGGATGTCCGCTTCCTTACGCAAGCCAGAGCCGCTGCCAAAGAAGGAAGAGCGGATTTCCTGGGACGCTGACCCGGAATATGTGCCGAAAGGATACCAGGCAGCCAAACAGTTTGGGGATTTGGGGAACAGCAGGGATTCTTCCTGCTTTATCGCCGTGGTGCATATTGATGGCAATGCCATGGGGAAGCGGGTGGAGCAAATCCGAAAAAAATACGAAAAGGAAAATTGGAACGAATTCAAGAAAAATCTGCGGGAGTTCAGCGATTCCGTTGACCTGCATTTTAAGGAGGCCTACCAGGAGATGGCAGACCGGGTGGCGGAGAGCCTGAAAAAGGGCGCAGCCCAAAAGCTGGATTTGCAGAAGGGTTATTTCCCTATACGGAAGGTCATCTTGGCAGGGGACGACGTCTGCTTCGTGGCGGAAGGCCGGATTGGCCTGGAGGCAGCCAGGATATTCCTAGAGCAGCTAAAGGATAAGCGCAATCAGGCGGACGGCATGGGGTATACCGCATGCGCAGGGGTCGCCATTGTCCATCAGAAGTATCCCTTTTATAAAGCCTACAGCTTGTCAGAGATGCTCTGCTCCAATGCCAAGCGCAGCATAGCGGCTTATGGGGAAGGCAAAAAAGCATGCGCCATAGACTGGCATCTGGAGTTCGGCGAGCTGGCCGATACCATGGAAGAGCTGCGGGAAGCCTATGAGACGGAAGATGGCCACTGCCTGGAGCTGCGGCCTTATCTCTTGTGGGCAGAGGAGGAAGTGTGGAAACAGGAGCCCATCCGCAGGTATGGTAACTTCAAAAAGCTCCTGACGGGAATCCAGAAAGAGGAGATTGCCTATGCAAGGGGAAAAATCAAGGAATTCCGCACGGCGCTGAAAGCAGGGGAAAAAGCTTCGGAATATTACTTGAAAAGCAAGCTGATGGATGAATTTTCCATGATGGGCTTTGAGGGGATTTATAAGGAAATAGGCCTTGAACGTCTGTTTTCCGGCCAGGGGCTGGAACGGAAGGTCTTCGTGGAAACCAATGACCAGAAAAAGCGTTCCCTGTATTTTGATGGGATTGAGATGATAGATACATTTGTCCCTTTGGACGAATAAGGAGCAGCAGATTCGACATCGTCAAGAGACACAGAGGAGGAAGCGTATGCAGCTATTGATATGTATGCATCTGGAATCGGATGCGATATTTGGAAATGGAATGAGCCGGCCAGGCGGGGAGGATATCTCAGTGCTGACAGATTCCCAAGGCTTCCCGTTCTTTAAGGGAGGCACCTTGAAAGGGATTTTTCGGGAGGAGTTAATCAACTCCTTGGCATGGGAAAGGATGGAAGAAGGCAAGGCGCTGGAGTTGCTGAACGCCCTTATGGGCGAGAAGGGCACAAATGATTTGGAATGCCAAAGGAAGCTGGTATTTTCTGATTTGACCCTGCACCCGGAGGTGACAGGAAGAATCCAGGAAGAGGGCACAGTGACCCGCCAGGAAATTACGGATATGTTTTCTTATTTGCGCACCTTTACCAGCATAGAAAACGGGACGGTAAAGGATGGAAGCCTGAGGATTGCAAGGTGCATCAAGAAAGGCCTGCATTTCTATGGGACATGCGCCTGCCAGGAAGAAGACGCAGAACTGGTGAAGGATGTCCTGCACCTGATAAAATGGGTTGGAACCATGAGAAGCCGCGGGTTTGGAAAAGTACGCATCCAGGGAGAGGAGATGAAGCCATGAAATACGTAGAGATTGAATTTCAGAATATTGCCCCCCTTCGAATTGCCAATGGCGAGACCAGCCAGAATGGGCAGACCAATGCGCTTTCCCATATTTCAGGAAGCGCCCTGCGGGGCGTTGTCATCCATGCATTGTGCCAGAAGGCGTATTTCCCTCAGCTGAAAAAAGCCCTGTTTTCGGAAAAGACCCATTTTATGAACGCCTACCTGAAAAGAGACGGGGAGGCGCTGATTCCCTCCTTCAAGGGCTTCTAT
>CAOKUK010000083.1 GCA_948472595.1 uncultured Eubacterium sp. | reverse complement strand
AGATGCAGATAGCGCAGATGCGAATGATGCGGCAGAAGATGCAGATAGCGCAGATGCGAATGATGCGGCAGAAGATGCAGATAGCGCAGATAATGCAGAATAAGACAATGGATTTGCAGTATAGGCTGTGCGGATGCAAGCTTGGGGGCAATCCCCCCTACAGGTGGAGGAATGCTTCGGCAAAATGACTTTAGGGAGACTAGGACGCTTAGGGATGCCTTTGCACCGAAGTCTCCCTGGATTGTCTGTGGAGAAGGCTTGCCGTTCAGTATTGCTGGAATAGGGGGCTGTCAGGAGAAAATGAATGATGAAGCACAGATTTAAAATGGCAGGGATTCTGGTGGCATTGGCTCTTTTGGCATGGGGGGTGGCCGGGCGCCTTTCGAAAGGGGATGGAGGGCAGTATGAGGCGACGTTTTTGGACGTCTTCGATACCGTGTCCCGCATTACCAGCTATGCAGGGAGCCAGGAGGAATTTTCCAGGCAGGCGGGGCTTTTGCATGAGAGATTGAAGCGGTACCATGAGATGTTTGACATATACCATGCCTATGAAGGCAGGAACAATATAAAGGCAATCAATGACGCCGCAGGGGAGAGGCCGGTGAAGGTGGATGCGGAGGTCATTGAGCTGCTGAAGCTGGGGCGGGAAATGCATCAAAGGACAGGGGGCAAGGTCAATATTGCCTATGGCAGCGTTCTGTCCCTGTGGCATGAATACCGGGAGGCGGGGCTGTCGGATCCCCGGAATGCCCAGGTTCCGCCTGCTGATTTGCTGAGGGAGCGAGAAGCCCATACGGATATTGGGAAAATGGTGATTGACGAAGAGGCAGGCACCGTATTTTTAGAAGATCCTCAAATGCGGCTGGATGTGGGCAGCATTGGGAAAGGGTTTGCGGTGCAGCGGACGGCGGAATATGCCAAGGAACTGGGGATGGAGCATGTGCTGTTCTGCATAGGGGGGAATGTCTGCGCTCTGGGGGGCAAGGCGGACGGCAGCCCTTGGCGGGTCGGCATTGAGAATCCGGATTTGGAAGCGCAGGGGGGCTATGTGCAGACGGTGGAGGTTGCAGGCAAATCCCTGGTGACCAGCGGGCATTACCAGCGGTATTATGAGGTGGGGGGCAAGAGGTACTGCCATATCATTGACCCGGATACGGGGATGCCGGCAGGATATTTCCCATCGGTGACGGTTTTGGCAGAGGATTCTGGCTTGGCGGACGCATTTTCCACGGCTCTTTTTAATATGGAGATTGAGGAAGGGCTTGCTTTTGTGGAAGGGCAAGAGGGCGTGGAGGCGCTCTGGGTCTTAAAGGATGGAGGTATCCGCTGTTCCAGCGGTTTTCAGGCAGATGAAGAAGAATGATTTGATTTTGATTGGGGCGCTCTTGTTTCTGGCATTGGCAGCCCTTGGCGGGCTTTCCTGGTATTCGGTAATGGGCACAAAGGAAGCGGAGGCAGTGGTAAAGGTGGATGGAAAGGTGCAGGGCCGGTATCCCCTGGATAAGGACGCTACTGTGGAGATCCGCTTGGAGGACGGGCGGTATAACCGGCTGGAGATTCAAGGGGGAAAGGCGGATATGACAGAGGCTTCCTGTCCGGATAAGCTTTGCGTGGAGCACAGGCCGGTGAGCAAGCGGGGGGAAAGCTTGGTGTGCCTGCCGAATAAGGTTGTGGTGGAGATTGAGAATGGGCAGGAAGCGGAAGTGGATGGGACAACGCATTGAGATAAGCGCAGGGAGGGCAGATCTTTATGGCTAGGAAAGCGGCTTATATGGGGATGCTGACAGCGTTGGCATTCGTGTTCTCTTACATAGAATCTTTGCTTCCGATAAACTTGGGGATTCCAGGGGTGAAGCTTGGGCTGGCAAATCTGGTGGTCATTGTGGCATTGTATACGATGGGGGCGCAGGCGGCGCTTACCTTGTCCGTGGTGCGGATTGTGCTGGCGGGGCTTACCTTTGGCAATCTGGCCAGCATGGCATATAGCCTGGCTGGGGGGATGCTGAGCCTGCTGGCCATGGTAATCGGGAAGCGAATCAAGGCTTTTTCCGTCCTGGGCGTCAGCGTGCTGGGAGGGGTGTCCCACAATGCGGGGCAGATTCTGGTGGCGGTCCTGGTGATGGAAAATGCAAATTTGGCATATTACCTGCCGGTTTTGGTATTGTCCGGGACGATTGCAGGCGTCCTGGTGGGGGTATTGGCGGCGGTTCTGATAGAGCGGCTGAAAAAGATAATGGCGTAGCGCTTAAAATGCAGAGGAATGTTATCGTTTCTTCCTTCTCCTTTCCAACCAGAATGCTACGGCAGCAAATACCACAAATGAGACCGCTGAAATCACGGCTCCCTCTTTCAAAAAGGGCGTTGCATATACAAGCCTTACTTCATGCTCCCCTTCATCCAGCTTCACAGCCATATATTGGACATTCGCCCTTAGTACCTTTGCTTTTTCTCCATCAACATAAGCTTCCCAGCCTTCCGAATATGGAATTGCGAAACATAAAAGCTTCGGATTCTTTAGGAAAATGCTGCCTGTAACGGTATTGGCGTCTATCTTCACATGCTCAAGCGTATCCGCTTTCCGTGCCTCTACTTGTTCTTTGTATGTTCCCATGGGCTGACACGCTACCTGGATGGAATCAAAGGAGTAAATTCCGATATTCTTGAACTTGATTGTCATGGATTTCGCCGCTTTTTTTGAATAACCAAGATTGATTGTAAAATCATGGCGGTTATTAAAGCTGGTAACCTCTGGCGTATCATAAGTTATAGTTCTGGATGCGCCTGTGGATAACTTAAAAGTTATATCAGCCGTCTTAGGCTTATCCACTAAAAGCTGCTTTTGCAGTAAGGATTTCTTGTTTTTCTCTGATATATGCTCCCAGTCAGACCTAGTATATCGATCCAATGGATCGACATTGTCCCCGCCGAAGTAAAGTTCGAATGCTTTCGTCCCTTTGTAAGCAAGCCCCTGAATAGATAAATAATTCTCACTGTCCTGAATTCCGGAAAATGTGAGCTTTGCTTTCGCATTCGCAGATGTAACCACAAAAGCATTGTCCAAAAGCAGGATGCCATCGCCTTTACAGGTAAGCTTGTAATCTATTTCCCGAGAGACAAGATCCGGTTTCCCCTGAGCAATCCCTTCCTGCTCTCCTTCCAATATGCATGTCTTTAGCATTGTCTCTTGTTTTTCCACGGCTGAAAGCCGATCCCACGTATCCTCTGTCATATAGCTGTCATAGGTATAACTAAGAGGCAATGCATAGTCATTTCGATAGATGTGATAGTTCGTATTCCCATTGCTGTTTGTCTCTGAAAACCCATAAGGAGACGGATTATTCGTCCCATTAGGCATCGAATAATAACGCACCGATGATAATGCCAGCAATCCCGCCCTCCCGTCATAACCTGTAAACTTATGGGGCTTGCTCTCCATCAGCTCCATTTTTTCCCGGAACTTTAAAGTAAAAGGATTCGCCAGCGACCAGTAAAACTGTGTGGACGACATATCCGCCGTAATATTTGCGTTGGTTGTAAGGTCGTCTCCTGAAAAACGGTAAAATTCCTGGACATTTTCTGTGGAAGCGATATGCTTGACTTCCAAAGTTTCATTGTCCGTTAGCTCAGCTATCTCATGTATGCGTTTATGCGTAGAGACTGCATTTCCTCCGCCCGCTGTATTCTGCCAGAAACAGTTGTTAAAAAGACTGATGCATAGGAGGAGCAATCCAACCCGCTGCTTTTTCTGTTTGCTAAGAATGCTCTTCCCATCCCCTGGGAGAAATAAAACACACAGGAATAGCAAGGCAATTACGATGGAAGAAAATATATTGGCTGTCTTGGCCATGCTTTCTCTTAACCCAATCTGCAAATATTCTGCCAGTAAGCATAGCATAAAATAGCATGACATGCAGCAAAGCAGAAATTTTCCTTCTTTCCTTTTTAATTTCATCAGTGATGGCCACATTGCCGCCAATATATAAGCCGACAAGAGGGCAAATGCAAAGCTCCAGCGGTTTGCCTTATAAGAAAACGCATTGCATATATGCGCAAAAATCGGAAAGGATAGCAGTATCATAAATACTGCCAAAAGCGTTTTCAACAGTCCCGAGCTTCTTTCCTTCCTCTTATAGAATAATAGAAAAATCGCCGCTATTGCGGGCGCAGAAAGCCCGATTCATAACCAATACTGCACCTTCCCCCAGGTCATAAAGGAGGAAGGAAGATTAATATAATATGAAATAGGGTAGAACAGATGAATGGTATTCTCCGCCGTTCTTCTTGAGCTTCCAAGAAACGCCGGAAGCACTGGCAGGAAAACAATCGCTGCCATAAGCACGCCCAGTATGGAGGCTCCCCCTATCTTGCAGAGTGCGCACAGCGCAAGCCTGATATCTCTCCGGTAGCTGTAGAGCAGCCTGATTGCAACATACAAAACGGTTAGCAACACCAGGATATAGAAAAAATAAAAATTGCTGAGCGCAGAGAAAAACACGGTAAAAATGAACAGATAAGGCCGCTCTTTCTTTAATATTTTCTCAATCCCCAAAATAAGCAGAGGCAGATACAGCATGGGGCTCAGGAAAAACGGATGCCTTGCCGCATAGATTGCCCAATAAGAAAATACATATGTGACAGATCCTGCCAAAATCGCATGTCTGCTTTTGATGCCTGTCCTAAAACACAGATGGGAAAAGGCGATTCCTGATAAATACATGCGCAGCAAAAGCATCGCATCGTAATATAGGTACATAAAACGCATAGGAATAAACACAGCGCCTGCGGCAAATGGATCTCCAATCACATAATAATGCATAGTTCTTAAAATATCGCTTCCCTATCCAATCGCAAAATCCCAGAATGGGATTACAAGCCGGTGATGAAACAACAGCTCCTTTATGATTGACCTGAGATAGGAACCATAATAGACCAATGCCCGATAATGCTGCTTCCATCCATCCCCCTCATAAATCAATGTCCGGCCTGACAGAAAGGACCAGGAAAATATAACCAACGCCACTGCCAAAAACACAATGGTATATAGGTAAAAGTATTTTTTTCTTTCGCTATGCGCATTTTTCATAACTTTCTTCTCCCTCCCAAAGTATGTACTCTTCCTCCTTTGTGCGTATTTGTAGATTGATTATCCTTAATATCGTAATCGTATTCCTTTTTTGTTCGTCTTCCTCCCGTTACCCTTTTTGTCATTGTGAAAATGCTACAGTAAATCCTAAGAATAGTATATTAAAAAAGTAAGGCTTTTTTTTCATGGAATTGTAAATTTTTTCCGCCTATTTTGTTTAAAATATATTTATGCCAAATACTTGAAATAAGCATTTTATATGGTAAAATAAGGAAAAAGCAGCATGATAGGCTGGATATGTTTGCATTCTAATAGAAAAGATATGGAAGAATATTACTTTACAGAGGGAATCGTATGAAAAAATTATTGGTTTTATTGAAAGATTATAAGAAAGAAAGCGTGCTTGCGCCATTATTTAAAATGCTGGAGGCCTCCTTTGAGCTGATTGTGCCTTTGGTGGTGACGGCCATCATCGATGTGGGGATTGCAAGGAGGGACAGCGGCTATATCCTGCGGATGTGCCTGGTGATGGTGGCGCTGGGCCTTATCGGCCTGGCCTGTTCTGTGACGGCGCAGTATTTTGCGGCAAAGGCTGCGGCAGGGTTCGGGACCCGGTTGCGGCACTGGCTGTTTGCCCATATACAGGAGCTTTCCTTCACGGAAATTGACCAGATGGGGACGTCCACGCTGATTACCCGAATGACCAGCGACATCAATCAGGTGCAGTCAGCCGTCAATATGGTGCTGCGCCTGTTCCTGCGCTCTCCCTTTATTGTGTTTGGCGCAATGGTGATGGCCTTTACCATTGACGTGAAGGCTGCTTTGGTGTTCGTTGTCACAATCCCGCTGCTGTCTTTGGTGGTGTTCGGCATTATGGCAATCAGCATTCCCCTCTACCGAAAGGTGCAGGAACGGCTGGATAAGGTGCTTGGGATTACCAGGGAGAACCTGACCGGGGTCAGGGTCATCCGGGCTTTCCATAAGGAGGAAGAGGAGAAATCCAGGTTTGAGGAAAGCTTAGAGAGCCTTACGTTTATGCAGAACCATGTGGGGAAAATCAGTGCGTTCCTGAATCCGGTGACCTATGCCATTATCAATGGAGCCACTATCATGCTGCTCTACACAGGCGCCCTGCAGGTGGACAGCGGGATACTGACCCAGGGGGAAGTGGTGGCGCTGGTGAATTATATGTCCCAAATCCTGGTGGAGCTGGTGAAGCTGGCGAATCTAATCGTGCTGATTACGAAGGCGGTGGCTTGCGGGAATCGGGTAGAGTCCGTGCTGGAAATAGAGAGCAGCATGCCAAAGGATGCAAGAGGGGGGCGCCAGGAAGAGGGAGGGGGTGCTTTGCAGGGAAAGAGGGAAGAGGCGGCTGCAGAAGCTATCGCAGAAGGGGGGCGGCAGAACCCCAAAGTGCAGTTTTCCCAGGTGGGATTGTCTTACCAGGGAGCCGGGGCGGAGAGCCTGTCTGACATAAGTTTCTCTGTAGAGAAGGGAGAGACGGTAGGCATTATCGGCGGCACGGGCGCAGGCAAGACTTCGCTGGTGCATTTAATCCCTCGGTTTTATGATGTGACCAGGGGCGAGGTGCTGGTGGATGGAATCAATGTGAAGGAATACCCCATCGAGGAGCTGCGCCGGAAGGTGGGGATTGTCATGCAGCGGGCGGTGCTGTTCCAGGGGACTATCCGGGAAAACCTCTGCTGGGGCAAGCCGGACGCCACGGAGGAGGAGCTGTATCAGGCCTTGGAGACAGCTCAGGCCAGGGAAGTGGTGGAAGGCAAGGAGGGGAAATTGGAAGCCTATGTGGAGCAGGGCGGCAAGAATTTCTCCGGAGGGCAGCGCCAGCGGCTTACCATCGCCCGGGCGTTGGCGCGCAAGCCGGAAATCCTCATATTGGACGACAGCGCATCCGCCCTGGACTATGCCACGGACGCCAGGCTTCGGAAGGCCATTCGGGAGATGGAGGGCAGCCCCACTGTGTTTATCGTGTCCCAGCGGACGTCCTCCATCCAGCATGCAGATAAGATCATTGTGCTGGACGATGGGGAAATCGCAGGCATGGGCACCCATGGGCAGCTGCTTGCGTCCTGTGAGGTATACCGGGAAATCTATGAATCCCAGTATAAGAAACAGTAGTCCAAAGGGATTTTTGGAAAATGGAGGAAGCCATGAAAGAAAAAGGGAAGAAAAAGCAGCAGGCGCATACCTTGAAAAAGGTTTTGGCATATATTGAAAAGTATAAGGTGTTTCTGGTATTTTCTTTGGTATTTGCGGTGGCGGCGGTGGCGTCGACTTTGTATATCCCGGTGGTGACCGGCCAGGTGATTGACCATATCCTGGCGCCGGGGCAGGTGGATTTTGCCGAGATTTTTCGGCTGCTGCAAAAGATTGGGGTGATTGTGGCTCTGACGGCGCTGGCGCAATGGCTGATGAACGTGTGCAACAACAAAATTACTTATGAGGTCGTCCAGGATATCCGGCGGGAGGCCTTTGCCAAAATTGAAATCCTGCCCTTGAAGTTTATTGACAGCCATTCCCATGGGGAGCTGGTGAGCCGGGTGGTGGCGGACGTGGATCAGTTTGCCGACGGCCTCCTGATGGGCTTTTCCCAGCTGTTCACCGGGGTCATTACCATCCTGGGGACGCTGCTCTTCATGCTGAGCATCAATGTGAAAATCAGCCTGGTGGTGGTGCTGATTACACCGGTTTCCCTGTTTGTGGCCAGCTTTATCGCCAAGCGGACCTTTTCCATGTTCATGCTCCAGTCCACCACTCGGGGGGAGCAGACTTCTTTCATCAATGAAATGATAGAGAACCAGAAGGTGGTGCAGGCTTTTTCCAAGGAGGAGGATGCGCTGGGCGCTTTTGATGAAATCAATGGGAGGCTGGAGAAGGCGTCCCTGCAGGCCACATTTTTCTCCTCCCTGACCAACCCTTCCACCCGGTTCGTGAACAGCCTGGTGTACACCGGGGTGGGGCTGGCAGGCGCCTTCTCCGCCATGCGGGGGGCTTTGACCGTGGGGCAGCTTTCCTGTTTTTTAAGCTATGCCAACCAGTATACGAAGCCCTTTAATGAGATTTCCGGCGTGGTGACGGAGCTGCAGAACGCTTTGGCCTGCGCAGAGCGGATTTTCCATTTGATTGAGGAGGAGCCTCAGGCGCCGGATGCAGGGGATGCCGGCGCGCTGGCGGATGTCCAGGGAAATGTAGCCTTGGAGCGGGTATGTTTTTCCTATGCGCCGGAGAAAAAGCTGATAGAGGATTTCAACCTGAAGGTTCGGCCAGGGCAGCGGGTGGCCATCGTGGGGCCTACCGGCTGCGGGAAGACAACCATCATCAACCTGCTGATGCGCTTCTATGACGTGGACAGCGGCAGCATCCAGGTGGAGGGTCAGGATATCCGCAGCGTCACCCGAAAGAGCCTGCGGGAGAGCTATGGGATGGTGCTGCAGGAGACTTGGCTGAAGGCCGGGACCATCCGGGAGAATTTGGTGATGGGAAAGCCAGAAGCCACAGAGGAGGAACTGGTGGCGGCAGCCAAGGCCGCCCATGCCCATAGCTTCATCAAGCGCCTGCCAAAAGGGTATGACACGGTAATCGGGGAGGAGGGAGGCAGCCTGTCCGCTGGGCAGAAGCAGCTTTTGTGCATCGCCAGGGTCATGCTCTGCCTGCCGCCCATGCTGATACTGGACGAGGCCACCTCATCCATCGACACCCGGACAGAAATGAAGATACAGAATGCCTTTGCCAAGATGATGCAGGGGCGCACCAGCTTTATCGTGGCGCACCGCCTGTCCACTATCCAGGAGGCGGATATCATCCTGGTCATGAAAGATGGGCGTATCCTAGAGCAGGGCAGCCACCAGGAGCTGCTGGAGCAGGGCGGGTTTTACTCCGAGCTTTATAACAGCCAGTTTGCGGTATGACAGAAGGAGGGGAGCCCCTCCTTCTGCGAGAAAGATTGTGATGCATAGGGGTGTGTTAAAACCGTGCTTTGGCATATAGGATTTGGATTTTTCTATTGACATCGCTTGAAGACAAGATTTCTTGTAACGCTTGGATAAAGGATGCTTCATCTTTGCATTCATATTGTGGGGCAAAGGATAATTCATCGTCAACAAGAGTTTTTTCCACTGTAACTGCAACTGGATAATCGCTTTCAGGCCTGGAGTAGACAATTAGTAAGGTATAGGAATAGTTGTCAAGCTGAGGGACAACAATATCAAATACGGTAGCCAAATCATAGCATGAGGAGGCGCCATCAGGATCAAATTTTACATTGGTGAGCCGTCCGTAAAGGAAGCCTTGTGTTTTTTTTGATAAAACCTCTGCCTGTTCCTGTAAAATGCGGTTTGGCAGCTTTTGTGCCGCTTGTTTTAGTGTATTCTCATCAAATTGCCATAAATCTAACATAGTTATGAATTCCTTTCATTGAGTGCAAATTTAAGGGGTAAGTGGTCTGAATAAAGTTTATTATAAATTCTATTGTTTCTGATTAAGGATATATCTCCAATATGGCTTATAATCTCAAATTCATTCCAAAGGAAATCCTTTATTAATTCTGGCCTGAGCAGTACTTGGTCAAAAGTATACCAGTAGAATGATTCATCATTCTGATCCTGTTCGTAGAAATAGGTGCCCAAGGCATTTTCGCGTTTCCCCATTAGGTTCCACATAGGGTTGTAGTAGAATTTGACTGTTTCCTTTTGGAATTTGCGGCTTCCTTTTTGGGCTCGTATTTCATCCATTATAGCGTTGAATCCGTGTACGCCAATCATTCCGGAAGAAAATGGATGTAAATTGAAGTCGCCGACAACAATGGCATGATATTCTGGGAGCCCCTCTTTTTGGGCTTCTGCGTTGCAGGATTCTTC
>CAOKUK010000082.1 GCA_948472595.1 uncultured Eubacterium sp. | reverse complement strand
ACCCTGCATTTATGCGGCTTCCTTAACCTTGTCCTATTATAACGCATTAGTCTATTCTTCGAACAATCCCTGTAGCTTTCATAGTAACATCCTCCATTTACAAATCTTATCATTTTACATGATACTATTATCTGTAAAGGAAGGCATTTTATACCTTAAAAAATTTATTGAGCCCATTCCAAAGCGCCCCAGCCTTCCAGCTCTTTCTCAGATTCATTGATTTATCTGTTTGAATTGGGAACCGCAAAGATAACAGACCCATGCCCCTTAATATTTCACAGAGAATCTGCGTTCCTTGGGGTCTAATTCCAAGCGGTTCCTAACAACCCAATCAATGCGGATATAAGCATCCTGCTGCAAGGATTGGAGAACCTTATCCAAATCCTCTTCTCTGCCCTGCATCTGCGCCTCTACGGAACCGTCATGCCGATTGCAGACCCAGCCTGTCACCCCATAGTGCTGCGCCAGGTATTTTGCCTTATAACGGAAGCCTACTCCCTGAACCCTTCCTGTAAATACCATATGCTCCCTAATTTTGCCCATTTCTTCAAAGCCCCTGTTCTGAAACATTTTATTGAAGCTTTTTCTCAATCTCTTCAATGACAATCTTCAAGGCCTTAATCCTAGCGTATTTCTTATCATTGGATTCCAGCACATGCCAGGGGGCGAAGGCGGTGCTGGTCTTTTTCATCATCTCGTTGACGGCGGTCTCATAGTAATCCCATTTTTCCCGGTTGCGCCAGTCCTCCTCGGTGATCTTCCACTGCTTTTCCGGGGTGTTCTGGCGGTCGGTGAAGCGCTGCAGCTGGACGTCCTTGTCTATCTGCACCCAGAACTTGATGATGATTGCGCCCCAGTCTGAAAGCTCTTTCTCAAATTCATTGATTTCATTGTAGGCCCTCTGCCAGTCGTTCTCGCTGCAAAAGCCCTCCAAACGCTCCACCATCACCCTGCCGTACCAGGTGCGGTCGAAAATGGCCACATGGCCGGTCTTGGGCAGGCGGTTCCAGAAACGCCAGAGGTAATGGCGAGCCTTCTCATGGGGCTCCGGGCTTGCAATGGGCTGCACCTCATACCCCCTGGGATCTAAGGCTCCGGTAATCCTCTTGATGTTGCCGCCCTTGCCAGCCGCATCCCAGCCTTCATAGGCTATGACCACAGGGATTTTCCTGCGGTACAGCTCATTGTGCAATACGCCCAGCTTTGCCTGAAGCTCGCTTAATTCTTTCTTATACTCTTCCGTTGTCAGAGATTTATCCAGGGATATCTCAGATAATTTTGGCATTTTCTGCATGGGGAACACATTCTGCAAAAGGGGCACGGCGATAGAGCGGTTCTTAAGGGCCGTGTCAATGCCGCTGACCAAGGTCTCCAGCACCTGGAGCTGCGCCCATTTTTTACTCTTGGCATCCACAATGTACCAAGGGGATGTGGAGACATTGGTATCGTCCAAATACCGGTCGTAAACTTTTAAGCATTTCTCGTAATGCATGTTCTGCCACATGTCATTCTCGCTGACGCGCCAGCTGGTATTCTCATCTTCCTCCAAGCCCTTTAAGCGCTTCTGCTGCTCCTTCTGGCTGATATGGAAGAAGAACTTCATCACCAGGTAGCCGTTGTCTGTAAGCTGGCGTTCAAAGCGCTTGATGCTGTCTATCCTCTTTTTGTACTCCTTATCGCTTAAATCATCATGCAGGCAATCCCTGGTAACCTCGTCCATCCAGCCGGAATCCAAAAAGCAGAATTTCCCAGCTTCCGGAATCTTAACGAAGTAACGGTACAAGAAGGGCTTGCGCTTCTCTTCCTCCGTGGGAATATCCATCGTGAATACTTTGAAAAACCTGGGATCGATGTTCAGGATTACCTTCCCCAGCACGCTGCCCTTGCCTGCCGCGCCCCATCCCTCAAACAGGACGAACACTGGAAGCTTATGCTCCTTAATCTGCATCTGCTGCACGGCCAGCTTGGCCTTTGCAGCCTTCAGGCGCTCATCCAGCTCCTGTGCCTCTGGCTTCTCAGGCTTGTTCCAATCTTTTAGCATTTGCTTTTCCTCCTTCTCCTTTTGCTTGCTCTATGCCCTAAATCTATTTGAATCAAGATTTGTAGATATTATATCAAATACTTTCTGCTTTTTCAATTTTAATATGCAAATTAAACAAAAAATATCCGGCCAATGATTGGGCACAAACACACAGCAAATGGCAGATAAGCCCATATGAAACCTTCCCGAGCAGGACGCCTTTTCTTCTCTTATGCTTTGCCCTTTATTCTCCTCCTAGCACAAGCCATCCAGATATTCACATTGCGCTTCAAATGTCCTTTTGCTTTATTTTACCAGGACTTTTATCGCGGCTTTCTTGTTATTATAAGTCTTTATCGTAATCGTTGCCTTTCCCTTCTTTAGGGCTTTGACGACTCCCTTTGAGGATACTTTTGCCACCTTCGCATTGCTGGACTTATATGTGACCTTATCCCTGGACTTGCTGGGGCTTAAGGTGTATCTCACCTTATAGGTGTCCTTTTTCCTTAGAGTTATGCTCTTCTTCTTTGCTGTTACCTTTTTCGGCGCCTTTTGGATAGTGACGACGCAGGATGCGGACTTGCCGCCGGCTGTGGCGGTAATCTTTACGGTACCTGCCTTCTTGGCCTTCACCTTTCCATTTGAAACCGAAGCGTTCTTGTTGCTGCTTTTCCAAGTTACCTTTTTAAATGCCTTGTCCGCATTGCTTGGGCTGACTGTGGCCTTTAGGGAAATTGCCTCTCCCACGCCAATGGTCGCCTTCTTTTTATTCAGAGTAATTTTCTTCACCGGAATCCGCTTGGCATTCACCGTCACCTTACAGGCGGCGGATTTGCCGTTCGACGCCGTTGCCCTAATTTCTGCCTGTCCTTTTGATAACGGGGTCACTATGCCGTTTTGGTCCACGGAGGCTGCTTTTCCATTGCTGCTGCTCCAAGTAATTTCCTTATTGGATGCGTTGCCTGGCTCTACTGTGACTTTCAGGGCGATAGGCTTATCGCCTTCCGTAAGGGTAAGGGAAGCCTTATCCAACTTCACAGCTGCCACCTCCACAATCGGGGGTTCAGGCGGCTTCGCCTCTGACACCGTCACCTTACAGGCGGCGCTCGCTGCGCCTGCCTTTGCAGTAATAACTGCCTCTCCTTTGGCCACTGGCGTCACCTTGCCATCTTTATCTACGGCGGCCACTTTTTCATTGCTGCTGCTCCAGACAATTGTCTTGTCCGTAGCGTTTTCCGGGATGACGGTCGCCGTCAGGGCAACTGGGGCATCCCCCAGTTTCAAGCTGATTTCCGCTTGGCTTAGGACAACCTTCTCCACGGCCACTTCCCCGCCGGATATGGGCTGCTTGGATACGGCTATCCGATCGATATCCGGCGCATAGCTTTCATCATTGTACAGGCAGACGCTGTTGTCCCCTTTCTTAAGCGCAACGTCCAAAGACACGGCCACCACGGCCAGGGCATCGTTGGTATAGCCCACCAATCCGTTCAATTTTATGGGCTCTCCGCCATTTACCTTGACGGTCAAATCCCTGGGAGATCCAATCGCATAATAAACCTTCAAGGCATAGTCGCCATCCTCCGGCACATTTACCTTCGGGAAAGTCAGCGTGTTTTCTGGCTTCCCTCCCACATATCCTACATGCTGGAGATTGGAAGCATACTTGTTGCCTGCAGCCCTTACCTCGCCGGCAAATACGGCGCAATTGGCATCCTCTGCCTCATAATAATTAAATTCATCATAGACTGTCGTCTTCATTGGATCATTTTTCGTAAATTTCACGCTGCAGCCGCCATTGGCCAAAAGGGGAATCGGCAGCACAGTCGCAGACGTCACATCTTGGGAGGTTACCTCAATGTTATCGCCCGCTGCATTGTCTTTGTAAATATACGCATGGTAAGTCTGTCCCGAATCCAGGAACGTAAGGGGGACATTATAGGTCTTGGCATCCAATGTCATTGCGCCAAGGTACCAGTTATCGCCCTTTTTCCTTGCGCGAATCACGCTTTCCCCCGGATATCCTTCAATCAGCTTGCTGTCATCCCACGTCGTGGGCACATCCGCCAACAGGGACAGGCCTTTATAGCCCTGGTATACGAAAGCAGAATGGGCAAAAGTCTGGATAGCAGATTCATAGACCACGGACATTGCCAGCATGAGTCCAGAAGTGGCATTGCTGCCCTGCACCCGATAAGCGGTGGGAGTGAATTCCATAGAGCCCAACACATTCCTGGTATAGGGAAGGGTCAAGAGGCTGGCCACGTTGGGGCCGTTGTTCCACTTATAGTTCTCCATCCCAGCCACAGCCTCACTGGAGAGGATATTGGGGTAGGTGCGGTTCTCACCGCCCGGGTTCACGCAGCCATGGTAATTCACCACCAAGTGATGGTCCGCTGCAATATCGGCAAGCATGTACATCACCTTCATGGCGAACTGGCTGTCACTGTTGATGTAATCTACTTTCACGCCTTTTACGCCCACCTGCTCACACCAGGCAAATTCCTCCTCAATGGCCTCTTGGCAGTCCAAATCAAAAATATGCTCCCCGTCAAATTTATTGACGCCATACCACAATAATAGGCCCACATCCTTTTTATTGGCATACTCCACTAAGGACGCAATCTTCTCTTTATAACCATCCCACAGCTCCCATCCATAATCCACCAAGCAATACTTCATGCCGGCTTCCGCAGCAAAATCAATATAATCCACCATCGTCTTATACTCAATGGCATCGTAAGAGCTAGACCACCAAGACCACACCGATGCGCCTGGCTCTACCCAGCTAAAATCCTTCGCAGGCGCCGGGTTCAGATCCATAAAAAGGCTGCTGTTCGCCACGCCTTCCAAATCCGAGGCTATCACGGCTGTCCTCCAAGGCGTCTGGAACACGTCCTTCATACGAGCTTCTGTGATAAAAGAGTACTTTGCGCTGTATTTCTTCTTGTTCATGGAAGCGTCTTCTTCCTGATCCAGACGCTGCCCGAAGATTATGCGGAACGCTTTGCTGCCTGCTTCCGTCTTAAAAATAGAGGCCGCATAAGGCTCTGCTTCATTATAACGGTTCGCCTCTGACAGCAGCACCCATGCATTGCCGCTGTCCTCTCCCAGGGAAGCCAGGATTGGCGTAGAATAAGGGGTGTCCGCCGCATACTGGTCGTCCATGGAGCGCTTCGTATAATCCCTGCCCTCATAAGTCTGGCTCATGTTGATGGTCCAGATTGTCCCCTTGTCTGGCAGCATGAATTCGCTTGCCTCGCCTGTAACGGTTGTAACCTCTGCTGTGCTGGCAGTGTCTCCATCCACCTTGTAGCGATAAGCCATCCCATCCTCAAAGACGCGGAAAATCACGGTCACCTTACTGTTTCCTTTTCGCAGGTCAAAGGACAGTTCCTGGTACTTCTTATCCACCTTAGAGACGCTGCCTTGCAGGATGCCATACGTTTCCCGTCCAGCCTCCTTTTGGATGGACGCCGCATCCAATTCCATGCCAGACGTCAAGTCTGCAGCCTTTGTGGCAAGGCCAAGGGCGGAACACTCAATGACTGTCTTTCCATTCCTAGAAACAGAATAGTAATAGCGGCTCTCCTCATCTTTCCAGATTTTCACCACATCGGCCCCGCTGTCGGAAGCTGCCGTAAGCTCCGGCACCTGTGCCAAAGGCTTCCTGGCCGTTCCATAGAGCCCTTCCTGGGCATCTTGGGGCAGCCTTGGCCCTGCCGGCTCTAAGCCATAGCTTTTGGCCAATGCCATTACCTGCTCTGCGGTCAGCGCCGTCTTATAGAAGGCAACGTCGTCTAACTGTGCCTTGGCGTCCTTATCCCCATAAGTAGAAGTGGTTTTGCCAAGGGCATGGTTCGTAAACCCGGCGATTTCATTCAGCCTGGCCTTTAAATTGTCTGCATTTCCCTCGCCGGCATTCGAGGCGCTCTCATCCCCATTCACATAAAGCACAACCTTATCGCCGGACACAGTTACCGTGACGTAGCTCCATACGCCCTTTTGCGGCTCTGTGCCGTATATCTGCCGATATTTGTTGCCATCATCATCAAAAATCAAATTCCACACCTTGTCTGCCGCATAGGGCGCATAGGCAAACTCCCGCCGATTGCTGCTGTTGGAAGAGCTGAGCAGCCTGCTGTAGCTCACAATCCCCGCATCCGGCTTCATCCAAAAGGACCAGGTAAAGCCCGTCTGCGCTGAAACGCCCTCATAAAGATTGGACGGCAAGTCCGCATAGGAACTCCCCTTACTGCCTCCCGCTAAGTCCAACACAAAATTCCCTTCCTGGGAGTAAGATTTATCCCCAATGGAAATCCCCGCCTGTACCGAATTCGCCCCATGCAAAGACGCATCCCCTGCCTCTGCGCTTCCCTTATTGGCCGCCTTCCCCCCTGCCACATCCTCAAAATCCCAAAGATATGCCGGAACCGGCAGCTGCGCCTCATCTGCAGCTTCCTGTGCCTGAACGCTTTGCGCCTCTCCTGCCAACGCCGCATTGGCGAATGCCTGTGTCTGGAAGCAAGGCAAAAGGACAGCCGATAAAGCAACCGCCAGTGTCCTTGTCCACCATTTTCTTCTTGTCATAACCGTTCCTCTCCTTCTCTTTTTTTCACTGCAGCACTCAGATTCTCCTGGGTTAAATACACGAGACTGCAATATGCTTAAGAAAATGTCCTAAATCACATGAAAACGGAACACATGCGCTTTAAAAACTCTTCTATGCCAATGATTATAAAACAAATTGCATATTCTGACCATGAAAATCCTTTTGTTTTTTGGTACTTTTTTGACTTGGCTGATTTGAAAGGGATGGGCGGCTCTTGGGCATGAAGCGTTGGCGTCTCTTCCTTAGCCTCCATTTCCAAAAACAATAGATTCGCCCTCTCATTTTCCACATTTTATTTACTTTATGGGAATGAAAAAATTCAGATTTTCTGCTATGATTATACCCAAATCAATTGAACACCTCAAAACATGCCAAAAACAGAAAGGAGGATGCATGACATGATGCATAAAACCCGAACAAGATGGCTTTCCTTTGCCCTTTCCTTGGCAATCGCCACTGCCATGATATTTCCATGGAAGGCCTGGGCAGCCGCTCCTGCGGCGCCTGCCACGGAAGACGGCTCCTTGGCTGCCGAAGCGCAAGCCGAAAGCTGGGCGCCTATCAGCCAATATGTCCAGGACACAAATTACAATGTGCCAACGGATTACATGGTGAGGAAATCCCATGTGGATTATGGTCGGGTGGAGGACATCCAATACGCCTCTACCGCCACCAATTCCAACCGCAAGGCCAAAGTTCTCCTGCCTGCCGGGTACAGCAACGCAAAAAAA
The DNA here is from genome assembly GCA_948472595.1 of uncultured Eubacterium sp. Lineage (GTDB taxonomy): Bacteria > Bacillota > Clostridia > Lachnospirales > Lachnospiraceae > Petralouisia. Next base: position 2,651 of record CAOKUK010000082.1, on the reverse strand, counting down.
TACCCTGTGCTGTACCTGCTCCATGGAATCTTCGGCAACGAGGAGACACTTTATAACGACCAGGTTCAGACTGTCATCGGCAACGCCATCGCCTCTGGCGACAGCGAGGAAATGATTGTGGTGCTGCCAAACGCCTGCGCCAACGAGACAGGCACGCCTCCGGATGTGGGCTTCTCCCTGGAACACTACGCCGCATATGACAATTTCATCCATGATTTCCAAGACTGCCTGATGCCTTATGTGAACAGCCATTTCTCCACGGCCACCGGCCGGGAAAACACGGCCATTTCCGGCTTTTCCATGGGCGGGCGGGTGTCTTTGCACATCGGCTTCACCCTCCAGGACACCGTCCGCTATATCGGCGCCTTCAACCCGGCTTTCGGGATTTTGGAGTATGAGAATTACGGCGTCCATGAAAATGGGCTTTTCACAGAGGACACCTTTACCCTGCAGCCCAAATACAAGGAGGACATGCTGGTGCTGATTGCCGCCGGCACGAAGGACGACATCGTCAGGACGGAGCCGGAGAGGTATCACAAGGCGCTGGCCAAGAACCAAGACCCGCACATCTATTATGCTACCGATGGCGTCAATGGCAATGGGCAGACCGGGGACGGCGGGCATGGCGGGGATGTGTACAAGCACGGCCTCTACAACTTTATGCGCAGGATTTTCCACAAGGAATCTGCACAGCCTCCAGCACCTTCCACGGAGCCCTTGCTGCACCTAAGCTTTGACGACGCCCAGGGCGGCTTAGAAAGCCCTGGGGCTAAGGTGACGGCGCACGGGGCGCCGGGCTTTGCCCAGGATGGGACGAAGGGCAAGGCCATGTCCATGGACGGGGACAGCTACTTGGAAATTGCAAAAAGCGACGGCTCCAGTTTGCTGACAGGCTACGATGCGCTGACCATTTCCTATTGGAGCAAGACCGCCAGCAAGACCAACTGGGCCATCTACCTATCCCCAGATGCCGGCACCCAAAATTACGGCACGGAAAAATACCTGGGGATTATGGACAACAATGGCACGGTAACCGTGGAGCGCTACCTCAATACAGGCAACCGCCCGCCAAGCGCATCCGGAAACGGCAAATCCGATGCGTGGAAGCATGTGGCCGTGGTCATTACGGAAAATGAGACGCGCCTGTTCTTGGACGGCAAGCGAGTGAATGCTGTGGAAAGCAGCCATAAGCTTTCCGATATCTTAGGCGGCGACAGCATTTTCTATATCGGCAAGGCTAACTGGGGAGCCGGCGAGTATCTTAACGGCTTGCTGGACGAATATTCTGTCTACGGCTTCGCCATGACGGACAGCCAAGTCAACAACTTGTGCAATGGCAGGGATTTAGACGACGATTCCTTCCTTTCCACAGAAACCATGCAGCGATACTATGACAGCCTTACCCTTGGGAATGCAGTCCCCAACGGCGCAGTCATGACGGAGGATAAGCTTGCCCTGCCTGCGCAGCTGGACGGCGCAAGCCTGACTTGGTCCTCCAGCCAAAAAGAAGTCATCGGGGACGATGGCACGGTACGCCTTCCGGAATCCGCTACAGAAGTGACCTTGACTGCCAAGATTTCCCTGGATGGGGATACCGCCTCCAAAAAATTTGTGGTGCCTGTCCTCCCGGCCTCTGGCCAAAGAGATTATTTTGCCCAGAATTTCCTTATCCCTCCCGTGCTTGCCGGGGATAGGAAGCTCCCGTCATCCTTTGGGCAGGGGAGCGTTACATGGGTTGGCAGCGCCGTCTCTTCGGAAGGGGAAATCACAGCCGCCGGCCAAGAGCAGGATGTGAGCCTTACCGCATTCTGGCAATGCGGCGGCCAGAATGCCTCCAAGACCTTTTCCGTGAAAATACTGGCCAAGGACGCTGTCGCCATGGAAGCTTATACCCGCGCGCCTCTCGCCAAAGACGTCTACAGCGGGAAGCTTGCCTACAGCCTCCACCTGGCGCACAAGGCAGAGAACGGCTCCTATGAAAGCCTGTACTCCAATAATGGGATTCTCTATGCCAAGGCAGACATATCTGCCGCCAGCACCCTTTATCCCAAAAACTTGAAAAACCCCTACGTGTTTGCAATGGATGGAGGCGGCTATGGCATCGTGGCCGTGCGGACGGATTCCTCCAACGAGGACATGGCAAACGCCCCAGACGAGGCCAGCAAGGGCAAGGCGCTCCTGTTTACCACCGAGGATTTCATCCACTATACGGAGCTGGGGCTTATCGACTTGAAGAAACAGGCCGATGTATCGGACATTTCCTGCGAATACGACAGCAGCGCCCGGCAATATGTCATCCGCTGGTGCGACACCAATGGAAATTATTATAAGAGCACAACACCCGATATCCTAAGCCTGTCCGCCGAGACGCAAAAGGGCGGCATTTTCCGCTTCCCTTCGGAAAGCATTTCCATCCCGGGAGCATGCCAGCGCAACCAATTCTATGTTCCAAAAAGCATTGGGAAAGCCGCAATCCAGAAATTTGGCACCATACGCAACACGGCGATTCAGGTTCCGGAAAGCATAACGGCAGCAAGCGCCGAAGAGGCGGCAAAGGTTACGGCAACCCTTTCCTACAGTGACGGCTCCACCTCCACAAAGAAGGTGGAATGGGATTTGGATAGCGTGGACTTCGCAAAGCCTGGGACTTA
>CAOKUK010000081.1 GCA_948472595.1 uncultured Eubacterium sp. | reverse complement strand
CGCCCCTTGTTGCTCAAAAGCATCTCAATCTGCTCCGGCAGCTTCTGCAAATCGCGCAAAAGCCCTGCCACTTCCCGCTCTGCCACGGTGTTCCTGGCCTGGGCAAACCGAATCGCCAGCAGGTACTCCGCAATGAGCTGAGCGCTGTAAGCCTTGGTGGTGGCAACGGCAATCTCAGGGCCTGCCCAAGTGTACATGACCCTGTCCGCCTCTCGTGCGATGGAGCTGCCCACCACATTGACAATCCCCAAGGTCTTGACGCCCCGCACCTTGGCCTCCCGCAATGCAGCAAGGGAATCCGCCGTCTCGCCGGACTGGCTGATAATGATGACCAGGTCATCCTGCTGCAGGATAGGGTTCCGATAACGGAACTCGGAAGCCAAATCCACTTCCACCGGCACCCTGGCCAAGCCCTCAAAGACATACTTCGCCGTCATGCCCGCATGGTAGGCGGAGCCGCATGCCACGATATGGATTCGGTTAATCGCCCGAAGCTCCTCGTCATCCATCCCCAGCTCCTCAATCTCCACGATTCCATTCCGAATGCGGGGGTTCAGGGTATCTTTCACGGTCTGGGGCTGCTCATACATCTCCTTCAGCATGAAATGCTCATAGCCGCCCTTCTCCGCAGCATTCACGTCCCAGTCAATGGTGGTGGGCTCTTTGGCAATCTCATCCCCGTCCACATTGTAAAAAGTGATGCTTTCCTTTGTCAGGGCAGCGATTTCCTCATTTTGGATAAAATACACCTTCCTGGTATATTTCAAGACGGCGGGCACATCGGAGGCTATCAGGTTCCCGTCCTTGCCATGGCCTACAATCATGGGACTGTCTTTGCGCACGGCATACACCTTATCCGCATGGTCCTTGAAGATAATGCCCAAGGCATAGGAGCCCTCCATGCGGTGCATCGCCTTGGTAATGGCCTCTAGCGGGTCGCCTTTATAATAACGGTCCAAAAGGTGCGCCACCACTTCCGTATCCGTTTCCGAAACAAACTGGTAGCCCTTTTCCTCTAAGTACTTCCGAAGCTTCATGTAATTCTCAATAATCCCATTATGCACTACCGCAATGGTCTCTGCCTGGTTGTAATGGGGATGGGCGTTCACGACAGAAGGCGCCCCATGGGTCGCCCAGCGGGTATGCCCTATGCCCAAGACGCCCGGCATGGTCTCCCCGTCATGGGTCAGCTCGCTTAAGACCTTCAGCCGGCCGATGGCTTTCTGCACCTTGATATCCTCGCCGTCATACACGGCTATCCCCGCCGAGTCATATCCCCTGTATTCCAGCTTTGACAGCCCATCCAACAAAATTGGGGCAGCTTGCGCTTCCCCAATATATCCTACGATTCCACACATTTTGAACACCTCCGCAATATGGCATGCTACTCTGTGGCATACTTTTTCTCAGCCTCTTCCTCGCTGCTCCATTCGTTCCCTTCGTCTGCGCTGCCTTCCCCATCTACGCTGCCATCTTCCCCTGCGCCGACATCCTCCTTCTTGGCGGCCAGGCCGGAACGGTACACAATCTCATCGCTGATGCTCTGCACGCTCTCTGTCACTTGATAATCTGTGGTGCCATAGAGGAAATCATGGAGCTTCTTCACATTCGTGGCCAAATCCCTGGGGATGACGCAGTCCTGGGCATGCCTCTGGTAGGCCACATCCACCACGGTATTCCCTATGTCAAAGGGGAATCCGGAAGTCTCCCCCATGCGGTAGCTGAAAGCATCCGCCGCCAGGGATAGGATTTCCGTCTTCGTCAGGCTGGTCTTAATCTTCGGGAAGACAGCGTCAATCAGGCTGTTGATGGTCCCTATGTCAGAAGCCAGCGCCTTCTCTATCATTTTATTCAACACCAGCCTCTGGCGTTCCGTCCTTTTGAAGTCGTCTCCTGCGGTATAGCGGATCCTGCCATAGGAAACCGCCTGCACGCCGTTCAGGTTATATGTCCCTGCACCGGGCAGCTGCTCATAATCCTTCCCTACCACCTCGGAAGTCTCCACGCAGTAATTATTCAGGTGCACGCATTCCTCATCTGTAATCTCCACTTCCACGCCGCCTAAAATATCCACGGCCTCTGCCACGGCGCTGAAGTCAAAGGACACGTAATCCTTAATGTCCAAATCCAGGTTCGTGTTCAGCATGCGCACGGCCTGTGTCGGCCCTCCGACTGCATAGGCCGCATTGGCCTTGCTGTAGGCGTCCGTATTCTCCAAATCCGCCATCTTCAAAAACGTGTCCCGGTATACGGATACCAGCCTCACCTCTTTGGTGTCCTTGTCAATCCTGGCCACCATGATTACATCGGAATTGCCGCTGCTGTAATCCTCGCTCTCCCGGTTATCCAGGCCAAACAGCGCCAGCATCATATAGCCCTGCAGCACCTTCTTGGTCTTCTTGGGAAGCTCCACGTTCACCACTTCCTTCTCCTCAAAGGCCTCGTCCGTCTCCACCTTGTCCACTTTCTGGTTCACCCAAACCCATGCCACGACCCCTGCCAGGAGCACCAGCTCCAGCAGCACGATAATAATCCTTCGTACAATCCTTTTCGCTCTCCCTGCCTGTTTCCCGTTTTTCTTCGCCATAATCTCACCCTGCCCGCTTTGATAATTTTTCTGACTGCCCAAACCTCTCCGCACAGCCTCTCTCGTAAGCTGCCCGCAATCCAGAAAGCATCACGCCCACATGGCTCCGCCGAAAGCCCTCCCCCCCATGCGTCACACTTTCGTCATATTTGCGTTACATTTTAACACATACTTAATAATGATTTTATAATATTTTTCGCCATTTATCAATCGTCATTTTTCTAAAATTTTCTACTTTTTAAGGCGCTTTTTATAGCAACATGTAAAATTCGCACAAGGAAATTCCAGAGGAAGCAGGCTCTGTTTCGTAACATTTTAACAATCCCGTAATGCTTCATCATGGAATTATTGGCATTATGCCTCCGATATAACAGCAAAGTCCTCCAGAGAAAGCAGGATTCCCCAAATTTATAATCGCCTAGGACGCCAATCCACTGGTCATGCATCTCAATGCCATTGGGTATCGGAAGGATCCATTCCTTCAATTCCTGCCGGAAGGCCATGCAGCAGCCAATGTAGCTGTTCTTTAAAATATTTTTCACAACCCCAGATCCCCCGTTCCGGAACCGAAGGAAAGAGGCCATCCACACAGAACCCGGCTTATTCCCTGAAAACACCTTGGCGTCGTGGATGACCACATAAGGCTGCCCTTGCCCCTCAAAGGCCTCCATGACCCGCTTTACCTTGTGGGGCAGCCAGATATCATCCTGGTCTGCCAGGAAAATGTATTTCCCTCTGGTGTGGGAAATAGCATGTTCCACATTTTTCTTGATTCCCTTCCTTGGCCCTTCCAGCAGGCGAATCCTGCTGTCTGACCGCTGGTACTCCTGCAGGATGCCCACTGTCCCATCAGAGGACCCATCGTCTGAAACCACCAGCTCATCCCGCCCTTCCAGCTGCTCCAGAATCGAGTCTATTTGATCCTTAAGGTACGCCGCCCCATTATAAGTCACCATTGCCACAGAAATGCGGATTTCCTCTCTCTCTCCCAATTTATCCAGCCTCCCTTGCTGCCAGGCTTCCAAAGCTATCGCTTCCATGCCTGCCCATTCTCCCCAAATCAAAAACTCCGCTGCCTTTTACCACAGCTTCCATCCCCATTTCTGAAAATAATCCACCATGGATCTAATATGCACCTTCCTCAGGTTCTTATCCTTGTGGGACCCCCTCTCCCATTTGTGGATGACACTGGTGTCCGGGCAGTACCACACGCCGTTAAAAAAGTTGACTTTCTGGCAGAAGTCCGCATCCTCCATATACATAAAATACCGCTCGTCAAACCCCCCTAATTTCCAGAAGAGCCTTGAGGGCATCACCATGAAACTCCCCTGGGCAAAGGGCACCTGGAAAGGCTTCCCGTAATCCATGTCCTGCATCGTATGGTAGGCCTGGCGTTTCTTGAAATGGGATTCGAAGAACATCCGGATTCCCATGTCAAGCACCGTCAAATCCCGCCGATAGGCCTCCTGCAGCTTCCCCTCCTCATTAATCAGCCTGGGAACCGCCACGTCCGCCCCGGTCTTCTCCAAAAAATCCATTAAAATGGACAGGCTGTCCTCTATCAGCAGGATATCCGGGTTCACAATGGCATGGTACTTGGAATCCAGCCGCTCCAACACATAATTGTGCCCCCTGCCAAACCCCAGGTTCTCCCCCGTAGGCAGGTACTCCAGCTGCCCGGGCCACCTGCCTTCCAGCCCCGCCAAGCCATTTGGCTCTATGCTGTTGTCTATGATATAAATTTTCTTAGAAACAACGTCAGCGGTATGCTCCATAATGGAACATACCGCATTTTCTACATCCTCTTCGTTATGGAATGCCACAATGGCAATGGAAATATCTATCATGACGATCCTTTCCCGCGAAGCACCACACCAATGGTCCGAAGCAGAATCCGGATATCCATCCCTAAAGACCAGTTAGAGATGTATTGGGTGTCCAGCGCCACGATTTCTTCAAAGTCTTTAATGTCGCTCCTGCCGCTGACCTGCCACATGCCTGTCAGCCCTGGCCGGATGCCCAGCCTGGCCTTGTGGTGGAGCTCATACTGCTCAAACTCATCCTCCGTAGGGGGCCTTGTCCCAACTAAGCTCATGTCCCCCTTCAGCACATTCCAGAACTGGGGCAGCTCATCTATGGAAAACTTCCGCAGGAACTTCCCAATGCCAAAAATTCTGGGGTCGTCCTCCATCTTAAACATCAGGCCGTCCATCTCATTCCGCTCCATCAAATCCTGCTTCATGGCGTCTGCGCCCACCACCATGGTGCGGAATTTGTAAAACTTAAAGCGCCTGCCGCCCTTCCCTATCCTGGTCTGAGAATAGAAAATCGGCCCTGGCGACTGCAGCTTGATGACAGGCCCAAACGCCAGCAGCGCAATGCCGGTAAGCAGAAGGCCTGCCAGGCTGCCCGCAATGTCCATCAGGCGCTTCAAAAAAAGCTGCCTGGGCGTGGCAATCTTCATGCTGGTGGTCAGCACCAGGTATTTCCCGCAGTGCTCCACCCGCTTGTTGGGCATCAGGCGGGATTCCCGCACCAGGTTGAAATGCACGGTCAGGCCCAACTCCAACAGCTCATTGGCCAAAGCCTCGCTGCTCTCCCGGGTATTCCCGTTGATGAACACCTCGTCCACCACATTGATGCGCACGTACTCCAGAAAGCTGTCTGCGCTGGCCACTACCGGCACGCCGCAGATTTCTTCCCCTATCCGATTCACATCCACCACCACAACCCCGGTCACTTCAAACTCCTTATAGCGGTTGTTCTGGAAGTCCGAGAGGCATTCCTTGGCATAGCGGTCTTCCGTGACCACGATAAGCTGCGAGAAGTTCTTCCGCCGTATCATCCGCTGCCGAATATAGATTTTCCATATGCACCTGGAAAAATATTCCACCGCAATGGCTATCCACCAGAATACCAGGATAACCTGCCTGGAATAAATCTCTGACTGCTTATTGCCCCAAATATATACCGTGACTGCCGCAAAAATCACGCTGCAGTGCATGACGACGGCTCTTAGCTCCTGTACCTTATTCCTCCGTAGGATGCCCGTATACGCCTCAAAGAAAAAAACGATACAGATATCCATCAAGAGCACCACAACCGCCAAACGGATGTATTCCCGAAACACAGGCGTCTTCCTGATATTCCCCAGGCGAATCAGGCAAGACAGGTAGAAGGATACGCCCAGGCAGAGAAGGTCCAGGATTAAGAAATCCAAATGCTTGACCCAGCTTTTTTTCTGTTCTTTATACATAGCTTTCAGCCCTTATTCTTATAAATCAGGGTAACCATTCCGCAGAAAGTTACAATTTATGGCAACCTACGGTCTTATCGTACGGTATTTCACGAAAGGAAAACCCATCTGAATTTCTTAATAATTTCTTAATGTTCCCCATTGGTACGATTCCGTATGTATAGCCAGCTCTCCGAATAGTCCTTCCGCTGCTGCTCGTCCATCTCGCTGTACTTTGAAAAGCTCAGCTTGCATGGAACCATCCTTGCGCCGCTGCATTTATGGCAAAACATCTCTTTTCTTCTGGATACTGCTGTAATGCTGCCGCATTCCGGGCAGATAAATACTTTCATCATATGCCTCTTCCCCCTTCGTCCCTTTATTGTAGCATTGAATCCCCCAAAGGGCAAGCCTTGAATCAAAGGCTTGCCCCCTTTTACCGTTTCAGGGCATAGTTGCACTTTTTCAGTGAGAGGTTGGGGTTGTAATAGGGATCCCCTGCCTGGATTAGGGGCATCCAGCGGCTGCGGATGAACTCTATCTCCTCCCCGAACCGGCGGACTTTCTCCTTGGTGTCCTCCTGTCCCCGGGACTTGGATTCATAGTGGTAAGCTTCCACAAAGGGGTCGTACACCACCAGATACCCTGCCTCCCTGATCCGCAGGCAAAAATCCAAATCGTTGAACGCCACGGCCAGCTTCTCCTCTAACCCATGGGCTTTCTCGTAGATTTCCTTAGAAACCATCAGGCAGGCAGCCGTCACTGCGCTGTAGTTCAGCTGCAGCGCCGCCTTGTGGTAATAGCCCTCCTGGCCCCGCTTCAGCCCGGGGAACATATTGGCTGCAATCCCATCAATCCCCACTACAATCCCGGCATGCTGTATGGTGTTATCCGGGTAATAGAGGCGGGCGCCCACAATCCCTACCTCTGGGCGCTGGCAGTTGCCTAGCATTTCCTCCATCCAGCCTTTTGTAATGATTTCAATGTCGTTATTCAGCAGGATGAGGTATTCTCCAGAGGCATAAGATGCGGCAAAATTATTGATGGCTGAATAATTGAAGCCTTTCTCCCAATGCAGGATTGTTACAGCCTGACCCCCTGGGAGGGTTCCTTTGCCCATCACGCTCCCTTCTGTGTCCAGGGGCTCTGCTGCCAATTCCTGGTAATAATCGAAGACTTCCTGCCCCTCGCTGTTATTTTCCACCAAAATAATCTCATAATTCTGGTAAGTGGATTTCTGGATGGAGGCAATGCAGCGGCGCAGCACATCGGCCTGGTCTTTGTTGGGAATCAGTATGGACACCAAGGGGGTTCCCAAGACCGCATATCTGACCCGGTAAAAGCCGAAATGGGGCAGCTGGGATACCTTGCCCGATGCGCCGACCCTGGCCAGATGACCCTCAATCGCCCGCTTGCCCGCCTCATAGGCATAGGCCTTGCTCATGGGGTTGTCCGCTGTGGACTCCTTGTGAATCCGCCAGTGGTATAGAACCTTGGGGATATGCGCCACTTTTTTGGCGGCTTCTGTGCAGCGCAGGATAAAATCATAGTCCTGCGCGCCGTCAAACTCCTTGCGAAAGCCGCCTGCCTGGTCTAATAAGGTTCTTTTTACGCAGAAAAAATGGGTGATGTAGTTGTTGGAACGGAGCAAATCTGGGCTAAAGTCCGGCTTAAAATGGGGCTTCTGGTAGAGGAGGCTCCCATCCTTCCTTTCTTCTACCTGGTCTTCATCGGTGTAGACTGCTTCTATGTCCCTATCTTTGACAATTGCCATTGCAATTTCATACAGTGCATTGGGCGCCAGAAAATCATCGTGGTCCATAAAGCCAATCCAGTCGCCTTCGGCCAAATCAATCCCTGCGTTGGTGTTGCCTGATATGCCCCTGTTCTCCTTCAGGTGGATGTAGCGGATGCGGGTCTCTTCGTAGATGAAGCTGAAATTATCGGCCAACTCTTCCACATTCCCAGAAGCGGAGGCATCTGCAATGCAGAGCTGCCAATGGGGGTAAGACTGTTCCTGGAGGCTTGCCATAAGCTGAAAGAAATGGCCCATCTGAGGGTTATAGCAGGGCACCACTATGCTGAATACCGGCGGGCGCTTTAAAGCCTTGGATTTTCTTGCTTGCTGCCGAAGCTCTGCGCTCCCAGGCTGATGGCGCTCAAGCCAGGGGGCGTAGGGAATGCGGTCCGATTCCATTTTATCTTTCAGGCGGTTCCAAAAAGCTTTGGGACCGTAGTGTTTGAGGTATAAAATTCCTTTTTTAATTCGGTATGGTGTTATTTTCATGATGGATCCTTATCCTTAGCATTTTGCAGATTGGGGGTTGGAGAATCCGGAATGTTTGCCTTTGCCTCCATAGAGAGCGAAAGACTTTACCTTGTAATAATAAGTCTTTCCTTTGGAAACATTTTTATCCGTCCAAGATATGGTTGCATTGCTGGCAATTCTTTTTACTTGTTTATAGGCGCCCTTGGGGGAAGAAGCGCGGTATACCTTATATCCCGCGGCGTTTTTTGCTTTTTTCCAGGTAAGCTTGATGCCCTTGGAGACCCCCCTGGCAGAAGAGAGGTCTGGTTTTTGGAGGTCTGTGCTCACGGACAGGGTTTGGGAAAAGCCGGATGTTTTCGTGCCTTGGGAGGTTTTCACATAGGTGCGTATTTTGTAATAGTAGCTGTTCCCCTCTGCTACATTGGCGTCTGACCAGGATTTTGGCGTGTTGCCGGAAAGGCTTTTTACCCGGACAAATTTCCCTTGGGGGGATGTGGCCCGGTAAATTTGGTAGCCCTGGGCTTTGGGATCTTGCACCCAGGAGAGCTTAATCTTAGCGCCACCGGAAACGGCAGCCTTGCTCAGTGTAGGGGCTGGCATCTTTACTTGGACCTCCTTTACTTTGCCGTAATAGGAGAAGTAGCTCTTGCCGTTTTTCTTGCTGTAGCAGCGCATGCGATAAGAATATGTGTGGCCTGGCAGGATGGCGGTATCCTGGAAGCTGGTCTGAGAGGAGGCCTTTATCGTCTTTAGGGTCTTGTAAGAGCCGTTGTCTGTTTTTCGGTAAATCCTGTAACCGGTTACGTTTTCTGCTTCCCAGGATAGGGTCACTGTGGCATAGTCTTTTAGCTTTACGCTCTTCCATTGGGGCTTGGCGATACGGAAATCCACCGTTTTCTCCGCTGAATTGGAGGAGCGCAGGTTGCCCCCATACAGCTTTAAGTAGGCGCGTATTTTGTAAGAATATACTTTTCCCCATTCTATCTTGGCATCTTTGTAGGAAGTGTTGGATAGCCCTTTCACGGTTTTAATTCTGCTGTATTTCCCATCCTTTTCCGCGCGGAAAATCTGGTAGGCCTCTGCGCCGGGCACTTCCTTCCAGGAGAGCTTCACGGCAGAGTCACCGGATTTTGAAGCGCTTAAGGCGGGCTTTGCCAGGCTATCCCCTGGCTTACCGCAGGCGGCGGAGGGCATGTTGTTGTATACCGGCACTTTGAACACAAAGCTATTGTCTATGGTTCCCATTTCGGCATAGCTTTTCCGCACGCTTTTGCCTTCATGGTCGGCCGCCAGCAGGTTCTGCATATACTGATGCCAGTACAGGCCGTTGTAGGAAGGATCCACGTCAAATTTCTGCAGGTAAAAGGTATCCTGGCCTTTGGAAATGTAATCGGCGGACACGGACTCTGCGCCGCCTTTTAATGCTTTGTAACGGGTATTCCAGCCCTTGCTCTTGGCTTCCTTGAGGCCGTTGATGATGACTTCTTCCCCAATCCCTGTGGCCTGGCGGTTAAAGTAGTTATAATAGCCTTTGTATCCAGGGTAAGTGCCGGAAATCAGAGGGGAATTTCCACTGACCCCCTGCTCCTGCCGCACGCGGCTGGCCAGAAAAAAGGGGCTTACCTTAAGCTCTTTCCCAATCTTCATAAACGCCTGGGCATAGGTAATCCCTCCCTCCGAGCCGTCTTCCAGCTTCTTATGGCTCATAAAAGTACCGCTTAAGACCTTCTCCACGCCGGATTCCGTATGGTAGGAGCCATTATATGTCAGCTGCTCAAATTGGAAGACGGAGTCCTCGTTCAAAAAGTTGCGGGGGTCCAAATAGTACTTAATGATAGATTCAGAAGCCTGCACCCAGGTATTGCCTTCCTTTATTTTCCACTTTCCCGTAGAAATGTCATAAGAATCCGGATCTGTGGATTTCCAGGTTACACAGGTG
>CAOKUK010000080.1 GCA_948472595.1 uncultured Eubacterium sp. | reverse complement strand
ATCAGCACGACAGAGGGTGCTGAGACAGCGACTTCTGCGGCAGGGGGCTGGGCGGTGTCGGTATCCGCTGTGGGCAGATGCCCGGATGCGGCGTTGTCTATGCCTGCAGGAGGCAGGGGAGACAACAAAAGGGTTATGGATAATAGGATAGATAATATACAACGCATGGCATAACCTCCGAAACATATATAATAAATGTAAGCGGAAGGCTTGTATTTTATGCGTTTAAGTTTGGCAGCTATAGGCAATCCTGCTTTTGCGGCTTTCAATAACAGCAAGATAAGAACGGCATACCATACCGTATGGCTGGCATCAAGCATTTTGCCTTAAATTCCTTGTGGTTTGGTCTTTGACGTGGTAAAATGTAAAAGTAGGCGTTGAGGGAAGGAAAGGAGTAAGGATGGAAAAACGTAAGATAGGTAAGAGAGCGGGCGTATTTTGCCTGGCTGTAGTGGTTATGTTAAGCAGCATCCTGCCGGCACAGGCGGCGGGGCTCCATGTGGCTCCCCGCACCCAGGAGGAGATTCGCGCATATGCCGTCCGGGATGGTGTGGATTTGCAGGAACTTCCAGAATATGCAGAAGAACCGATAGCGACGGCGCCTTTCGCATTAGGGAGGCTGTCGGACAAGACGCTGGATTCGGCCATTAAATTGCTGAACCAGCTGCGCTATATCGCAGGGCTGCCTTACAACGTGTCCCTGGATTCGCAGTATAATGAATGGGCGCAGGCAGCCGCCCTGGCCAATTATGCCAACAAGAAAATGACCCACGATCCTTCACAGCCTGCCGGCATGCCGGATGAAATGTTTTCCCTTGCCAAGGTGGGCGCAGGCTCGTCTAACCTTGCTTGGGCGTCGGCAAAGAATTGGAGCCTGAATGACATTATTGCCACGAGCTGGATGGAGGATGGCGACAGCAGCAACATTGACCGCGTGGGGCATCGGCGCTGGCTTTTAAATCCCGAAATGGGAAAGACAGGGTTTGGCGCAGTTACCGGGGAAAATGGCAGTTATTTCGCAGTATATGCCTTCGACCGAAGCAACCAGAAGGCGTCGGAGTACGGCGTTGCCTGGCCAGCGCAGAATATGCCTGTGGAGTATTTCGACACGCATTTCCCTTGGTCGGTATCCATGGGGAAGCAGCTGGATGCGTCTGCCATAGAGGTGACCCTGACCCGCAGGAAGGATGGGCGCCAATGGCATTTTTCGCAAGGCTCTGCGGATGGCGAGTTTTATGTAAATAATGAGTGGTATGGGCAGAAGGGCTGTATTATTTTCATGCCTCGTTCCTATGATGTGGGAGGCTATAAGGACGGAGATTGTTATGACGTGCAGATCCAAGGCTTGCCGGACGGCGAGTTGTCTTATACGGTAAACTTTTTTCGGATGTATAAGATGGAGCAGGTTCTTTTAAGCCCCAATACCCTTGCCCTAAAAGAAGGCGATGATAGCGTGACGCTCCAGGCGTCAGTTTTCCCGGAAAATGCCAGCGACAAAAAGCTGACATGGGAAATATCGGATCCTTCGGTGGCGGTGGTGGTGCCGGTAAATGACAAGGCATATGTCACGCCCCAAAAGGCCGGGAATGCGCAAGTCCTTGTAAAGGACTCCCAAGGAAATCTGATGGCTTCCTGTGAAGTGACAGTCAGCCATGTCCCAGGCCAGGCTCCAAGCTGCACAAAGGCTCAGTCTTGCACAGCTTGCGGGCAAGAGCTGCAGCCAGCCCTTGGCCATGTCCCAGTAGCAGATGCGGCGGAGGCAGCTACTTGTACCGCAGAAGGAAAGACGGAGGGCAGCCACTGTGCCGCTTGCGGCGTTGTGTTGGTAAAAAGTGAGAAAATCCCTGCCTTAGGGCATGACTGGAGTCCGCAGGAAGTCAGACCGGCGACTGCGGCAGAAGACGGCATGGTCTCTAAGTCCTGCAAGGCCTGTGGGGAACAGGTGGGCGAGAAGATTTGCCGCCCGGCCTCTATCCGCCTTTCAGCGGACAGTTATGTCTATGATGGCAAGGAAAAGAGGCCGGCCGTCACGGTGATAGGCAGCGATGGCAAGAAAATAAGCAGCCAGTTCTATACGGTTGCCTATCGGGACAATCGAGAGGTGGGGACGGCAGCGGCGGTAATTTCCTTTACGGGGAATTACGCAGGCACGATGGAGGCTACGTTTGCCATCCGGCGGCAGGCAGAGCCCCAGAAGATAAATATTTCCAAGGCTTCCAGGATTGTATTGGCACAGACGTCTTATACTTATAATGGCAAAGGGAAGAAGCCTAGCGTGTCAGTGTATTTGGGAGGGAGAAAACTTACAGCAAATAAAGATTATAAGGTATCTTATCAGAATAATAAAAATGTGGGTAAGGCCACTGCAACAGTGACCGGCATAGGCGGCTATATGGGGAAAATCAAAAAATCCTTTCAGATTCTCCCGCAGGGTACGTCCATTTCCAAAGTTACGGCGAAATCAAAAAGGCTGGACATTAGATGGAGAAGGCAGACGAAGCATACAACAGGTTACCAGATCCAATATTCTGCCAACAGCAAGTTTGCGAAAGGCACAACTATCCTAAAAACGGTGAAGAAGGCCTCTTCTGCGAAGCTGAGCATAAAAAAATTAAAGCCTAAGAAACGGTACTATATCCGAATCCGCACATATAAGATTGTGAAAGGGGTGGCGTATGCCTCAAGCTGGTCAAAAGCGAAGAGCATCCGCACAAAATAATAATTGCCCAAAGGCATAATAGGAAAGGCGTTGGGAAATGGGAATTTTAGTTGCAATTGTAGTGGTGGCCATTTGTTACATTGTATGGCAGAAATGGGAGCTGACAAAGTTTGGGGTGACGGAATATGAGGTCTCTTCCGCAAAGTTAAAATACCCTGCCAAGGCGGCGGTCATTGCGGATCTCCATGGCTTTTCCTATGGCAGGGGGAACCAGCGGCTGCTGCGTCAGGTGCGCGCATTGTCCCCCGATGCAATCTTTATCCCAGGGGATATGCTGGTGTCAAAATACCCCGATACCTATGCGTCTGCCTTTTCCACCTTGCAGGAGCTGGTGAAAATCGCCCCGGTCTACTACAGCTATGGCAACCATGAAAGCCGCCTGCGGGATGTGGAGGCGGCGCAGCATCCGCTGTTCCTCCAATACCTTAAGGAAGTCAAAGGACTTGGCGTCTGTGTCTTAGAGACGGAGAGCTTGGAAATTCCCTTGGGTGGGAACCGAGCCATGCTTTCCGCCTTGGAGCTGGATTTGGCTTATTATGAGAAAGGCAGGGTCATCCCCTTAGAGCCTGGCTATATGGAGCGCCGCCTGCCTTTGGAGCGGCCAGAGCTGTTTCAAATCCTACTTGCCCACAACCCTGCATATGCCAAGGAATATGCGGCCTGGGGCGCAGATGCGGCATTTTGCGGGCACAACCATGGCGGCCTTATCCGCTTCCCAGGCATTGGCAGCCTGATTTCCCCACAGTTTACCTGGTTTCCGAAATATGACTCCGGCAAGATACAGCTGGGGGGCTGCGCTGTCATTGTCAGCCGGGGGCTTGGCACCCATACCTTCCACATTCGGATATTCAATCGGGCGGAGCTGTTATCCGTAAAATTTCTGCCAACAGAAAAAACTTCTTGAAAAGTAGGGCGAATATGTATAAAATAGGTGGTGATGCCTGATGGTTTGGCAGGCTTGCCCGAATAAGGGCTGCCATGCCGAATGATTCTGCCCTGCGAAGCCAGAGCGTAAAAGGGGTTCGGCACAGCAGAAATTCCCAAGGAGGTTTCCCATGGATTTAAAGGTAAAGCTGCAGGTCTTTGAAGGGCCTTTGGACTTGCTCCTGCACCTGTTAGAGAAGAATAAGGTCAATATTTACGATATTCCGATTGTGGAAATCACCCGCCAGTACATTGCTTATATCCAGGAGATGCAGCGCCAAGACTTAAATGTGGTCAGCGAGTTCCTGGTTATGGCCGCCACCTTGCTGGATATCAAGTCCCGGATGCTCCTGCCTAAGGAAGAGGAGGGGGAAGAAGAGGCAGACCCCAGGGCAGAGCTGGTTCAGAGGCTTTTGGAGTACAAGATGTATAAATGCATGTCCTATGAGCTGCGGGAACGCCAGAGGGAAGCTCAAAAGGTGCTGTTCAAAGCGCCTACCATCCCGGAGGAGGTGCGGCAATACGAGGAGCCTGTGGATCTTGAGGACCTGCTGTCGGAGGTGACCTTAAAGAAGCTGAAGTCCATTTTC
Source organism: uncultured Eubacterium sp. (assembly GCA_948472595.1). GTDB lineage: Bacteria > Bacillota > Clostridia > Lachnospirales > Lachnospiraceae > Petralouisia. The sequence goes on along the minus strand of CAOKUK010000080.1, from coordinate 5,901 downwards.
AAATCCATCATGCGCCGGCAGGAGGATAAGATTGACCCTATACGTTCCAGGTTTGGCAAGATTGAGCGGGAGGAGATATCCTTAGAAGACCGGATGGCTTATTTGGAAGGGTACATATTGGAGCATGAGACATTCAGTTTCCGGGGGCTGCTGGAAGCGCAGTGCACGAAAATGGAAGTCATTGTCACATTCTTGTCAATCTTAGAGCTGATGAAGACAGGCAAAATCTATATTTCCCAGGAGCGTATTTTTGATGATATCATAATCTATGCAAGGAGGGGGTAAAATGCAGATAGAGCAGGAGGCGATTGTAGAAGGGATTCTGTTTGCCATGGGGGAAGCTGTAGCGGTGGGCAGCCTGGCTGAGGCATTGGGCATTAGCCGGGAGGAGGTTCTGGAGCTGGTGCGCCATATGGCGGCGCATTACGCCAAGAAGGACCGCGGCGTCCAGATTATAGAGGTGGAGGATGCGGTCCAGATGTGTACCAAGAAGGAGATGTACGAATACCTGATTAAGATTGCAAAGCAGCCCAAACGCCATGTGCTGACGGATGTGCTGCTGGAGACCCTTTCCATCATCGCCTACAAGCAGCCTATCACACGGCTGGAGGTGGAGAAGATCCGCGGGGTTTCCTGTGCCCATGCCATCAATAAGCTGGTGGAGTACGATTTGGTATGTGAGCTGGGGCGGCTGGATGCGCCAGGGCGGCCGTTGTTGTTTGGGACTACGGAGGAATTTTTAAGGAATTTTGGCGTGCAGTCCATAGAAAAGCTTCCGGCGCCAAACCCAAAGCAGCTGGAAGAGTTCCGCCAACAGGCGGAACACGAGATGAGCCAGAAGCTAGACGTGTAAGCCGGGCATGGCTGGGAACAGGCAAGAGCCAGCCCTGGCTTGGGGAATCGCAGTAACATGAAGGAAGGAGGAAGGAGAGAAAATGAAAAGTCGTGGAAACATAATGGCAGTGCTTTTGGGCATTCTGACAGTGGTGTTGGCAGCCTTGCTGGCAGTGCTGTTCGTTCTGCTCCGCCCGCCGAAGCTTTCGGAGGACAAAATGCGGGAGTGCGCTGCATCGGCCATGGAGGCGGAGCAGGCAGCGAATGCCAGGCCAGAGGGCGAGGGGGAAGAAGGGGAAGGGTTTTCCAGGAAAATAGAAGCCTTTGAGGTGGCGGCCGCAGGAAGCAGCCAGGGAAAGAAGGCTAAAGGGAAAGACGTCCAGAATGGAGCAGAAGAGCCCAAAGCGGAGGAAGACAATGAATATTTATGCACCTACAGCTCCGAGCGTCTGATGACAGACGCAGATGTGGCGGATTTGAACAGCAAGTCCTTTGAGGGGCTGCCCCAGGGGAAGAGCATCATCCAGATGGTCATCAATGAGATGTATGCCAGGTATGGATACCAGTTCCAAAATGCGGAAATCCAGGCGTATTTCGATAAGAAGAAATGGTATCAGGATATTCCGGTAAAGAATCCCGACATGGATCAGGTTTCTGGAAGCATGACAAGCACGGAACGGTCAAATGTGGAATTTTTGTCCGGGCATATTTAGGAAGGAGGGGGAACCATGAATTGTCCAAAGTGTGGAAAAGAGACGGATGCCGGGGCGGCATTTTGCGGGTATTGCGGGGCAAAGCTGAGCCAGGAAGGAAAGGAGGGATTTGGCCAGGGTATGTCCGAAGGCCAGGGCACAGCCGGAGGTCAGGGTGCATCCGAAGTGCAAGGCTACGGCTATGGCCAGAGTGCATCCAAAGAGCAAGGCTATGGCCAGGGTACAACCGAAGTGCAAGGCTACGGCTATGGCCAGAGTGCATCCAAAGAGCAAGGCAATGGCAGTGGTCAGGGCGCACCTGGTAGCCAGGGCTACGGCTATGGCCAAAGTGCGTCCGAAGGGCAAGGCAATGGCAGTGGTCAGGGCGCACCCGGTAGCCAGGGCTATGGCTATGGTCAGGGCACAACGGGAGGCCAGGGCTATGGCTATGGCCAGGGTGCGCCTGGGAGCCAGGGCTACGGGGGTCAAAATGGGCAGCAGGTTGAAAAAAGGCCTATCCCCAAGTGGGTGTTCGCCATCATTGCAGAATCTGTCCTTATGATTGGGATTCTTGTAGCAGGCTTTCAGCTTTATCAAAAAAGCAAGGATATGAAGCAGGTGGCGGAGCAGTACTTTGTGAACACAGCGAATGGGGACTGGGAAGCGGCCTATGGGCAATTGGATGTGGAGCAGCTGGGCTTAGGTTCCGATGATAAATTCATCAATGCAGAGATGTTCGCAAAGTCACAGGCGCAAGGCAGCCTGGGCGTCGTGAACAATTACCAGATTAATGAGACAAGTGAGCTTGAAGAGAGCCTGTACCAATGGGGGGAGGAGTATGGATTGTCAGGGAACCAGCCTATGGAGCGGGCGGTTCGCATTGATTACCGGGCAGAAGGGGATACCAGCAATAAGACTTATGTGGTGTCTTTGGATCAGGCTTCCGGGAAATGGAAGGTAAGCCTGTCAGGCGTTGTGTTCCAGGATTACCGTATTTATGTCCCAATGGGGGCTAGCGTGAGTTTGGACGGCGTGGCGTTGGATGAAGGATACCGCTTTTTGGAGGAAGAGGACGGCAGCCGGGGGGATGATTACCTGGATGTTTATTCCATCCCTTACTTATTTTACGGCGCCCATGAGGTGAAGGTCACTTTAGAGGATATGGAAGATGTGGAAGAGGCCATCCAAGTGGGCTATGACAGCTCCCAATATTACCTGGAGGCAATGCAGCTAAAAGCAGATATCCAGGAGGCCTTGATAAAGAAGGCTGGGGAAAATATGAGGCAGATTTACGACGCCGCCATAACAGGCAAGGATTTTGGCGCAGTAAAGGATTTGTTTACAAAGGACAAAGAGACGCAGCAGGAAATAAAGGAAGCTTATGAATACCTAATGTCCGAAGCCAGCCAAGGCGACACCAGGCTGCAGAAAATGAACCTCACTAATTTGACAGGCACAATCTATGACAGCAGGTATGCAGCGGTAAATGTAACCTTCGAATATGCCATAGAATACATATATGAGGATATTTGGAGCGGAGAAACAGAAAGTGACACTTACAACGAGACAGAGGAATGCCAAATCCATTTTGTCAAAGAAGATGGGAATTGGGTTCAAGTGGGTCTTGGATGTGAGATGCTTTATTATTAAAAAGGAGAGAGGAATATGAGTAAATTTTGTACGAAATGTGGGCGTCCCCTTCAAGAAGGGGAAATTTGTTCTTGCCAGCTTAATAAAGATGGACAGGGCATGAATGGGCAGGCAGTGGGCGGCCAGGAATGGCAGGGACAGCCAGGGACAGGTGGCCAGAATTGGCAAGACCAGCCGGGGATGGGCGGCCAGGAATGGCAAGGCCAGCCAGGAACAGGCGGCCAGGAATGGCAAGGCCAGCCAGGAACAGGCAGCCAGGAATGGCAAGGCCAGCCAGGAGCAGGCGGCCAGGAATGGCAGGGACAGCCGGGAGCAGGCGGCCAGAATTGGCAAGGCCAGCCAGGAACGGGCGGTCAGAATTGGCAAGGCCAGCCAGGGATGGGCGGCCAGGAATGGCAGGGTCAGCCGGGAGCAGGCGGCCAGAATTGGCAGGGCCAGCCAGGAATGGGCGGCCAGAATTGGCAGGGTCAGCCGGGGGCAGGCGGTCAGAATTGGCAGGGTCAGCCCAATCATGGCTCTTCTTTTAATAGCCAGCAGGCGGCAGAATATGCGAAGGGCTTCTTTAAAATGATATTGGATGCAGTGAAAAGCCCCGTGATAGCCGGAAAGGAATTAGTGATAAAGGCGGATTTGAAGGCGTCTCTTCTTTTGATATTGTTGGAAGGGCTTCTTTACACATTTTTTGTGTCGGCAACTGCTATGAGCGCCATTGCAAAGATTCGGGCAAGCATGGGCGGTTTCTCATCTATGATGCCGGATATGTCAGTTCCTGTTTTTCGCATTTTGATTTTCTTTGTGCTTTTTGTATTTGTGAATGCTGCGATTTTTGCCGGAGTGATGCTGGTAGGGCATATTGCGATTCAGATCCCCACCTCATTTAGGCAGATGCTGTCCTTGGCGGCGTTGAGGAGCTTGACTCTGCTGCCGGGCCTTTTGGCGGCCATGATTTTGTCTGTCATCAATGTCTATGTGGCGTTGGTTGTATTTGCCTTGGCAGTGTCTTGGGCAAGTATGGTAGTTATGGTGACAATGACGTCCCTGATTCCAGGGGAGAAATTAAATAAATTTGCAGTGATGCTGTTTATCTGCTTGATACTCAGCGCAGTAATCAGCTTTTTCTTTTTGGGGATGGTGGGTTCTTCCTTTATTCCTGATGTGTTGGATATGCCGTTCTAAAGGCAATCAAAAGAGAAGCGCATTCTACAGGCAGTTTTTCATTCAGTGGTTTTGGGGTGCAGCGGCAGGTGGTTAACTGCCGGAGCAAGATATAACTCATAGAGTGGTGACTGCCTGGGAAGGCATGGAAGGAGAGGTTTATGAGAATATGTCCGAATTGTAAGAAGGAAGTGGAGAGGGATGCGGCATTTTGCGGATTTTGCGGAACGCCTGTCAGCGGAATCCCTGATTCTTCTGAAAATGGGCAGAAGGAAATGCTAAGAGGAAATTCAGGGGCAGAAGCGCCTGTAGTAAATCTAAGGAAAAAGCCAGAGAAGGGAAACCAGGAGCCAGAAGGAAATCCAGGAATGGGGAATCCGTCCCCAGGATTTCATCCAATAGGGAGCGGGATGCCGTCGCCAGGAAGCAATCCAGCGGGAAGCGGGATGCCGTCGCCAGGAAGCAATTCGGCGGGAAGCGGGGTGCCATCGCCAGGAAGCAATCCGGCGGGAAGCGGGATGCCATCGCCAGGATTCCATCCCATGGGGGGTTCAGGAGCGGGAGGCCCATCCCCGGGATTCCATCCCATGGGAGGCTCAGGTATGGGAGAGCCTATGCCAGGTTTCCATCCGGGGTCAGGGCAGTCGGCGCCAGAAGCCAGTCCTGGCGCGGACTCGCAAAAACAATCGAAAAAGGCCGCTATGATAGCAGCCATTGCCGTGGCTCTTTTGGCGGTGCTGGGCATTGGGGTGTTCTGCATTTTAAAGTTCGCCAATCCGTTTGGCAGCAAGCAAGATCTTGATAGGGCAGGCTCCTTGGCAGAGGCAGGTGAAGAAGGCGGGGCGGACTTGGATGGTTTGGCTGCAGGCAGCGTGGAGGAGGCGCTGGCGGCTGCAGAGTCCTATCTGGAACAGGAAGATTTTGAGAAAGCTTCCCAGCTATTGGGGCAGATGGATGTCCCGAAGGATGACAGTTTCTATCCGAAGTACCAGAAGCTTTTGGCAGTGGCCGAGTTTAACCCGGAAATCAGCGAGGTGAATACAGATGATTTTCCGATTGTGACGCTTACGCTGCAATATGGGGACACGATTCCTTTTTCAGAGGATACCGTCTCCATCGCAGAGAATGGGGCGTCCTGTATGCTGACTTCCTTTGACAGCAAATCCGGCAAGGCTACGATAAGCTATGAGGCGTCTGGAATAGAGACCCCAAGCAAGAACCAGGATGTGACCTTGACTTTTGATGCGGACGGCTATGCCATCCGGCGGAATGTGCAGTATGCGATCCCAGAAGTGCAGGAAGCTGCTTTGTCCTTGGTGAGTGCAGACGTGAGCCAATACCCGGTGGTGAAAGCCTTTTTCCGAGTGGAGGATCCGAATACAGGGAAAGCCTTAGAGGGCCTGGAAGCCAAATCCTTTGTGATACAGGAACGGACGGAAGGCGGCAAGTACCTGCAGAGGGAAGTGCGCGCGGCCAATCTGTTAGACGGGAAGCAGGGCTTGAATATCGGGCTGGTGGCCGATAAGAGCAGCAGCATCAGCGAGCCTGATATGGGCAAGGTAAAGACGGT
>CAOKUK010000079.1 GCA_948472595.1 uncultured Eubacterium sp. | reverse complement strand
GGAAGAGGTCTGCATTGCGGCTGCAGGCCGCGTGCTGAAGACCGTGTCCACCTCTGCAGAGTATGTGCTGCCAGAGGAGGCCGTGGTGACAGAGGACGATGTGCATGCCCTGGATTTGCTGGGCATTGAGAAGGCGCAGCAGATTTTAAATGACAGCAATGACACCAACTTGAAATTTTACTGCGTGGGCTATTCTATTGTGAAATATTACCTGAACGGGGATCCCTTCTCCAGCCTGGAAGGGCACAAGGCGCAGGCCATCGGGGCGGACATTATTGTGACCTTCCTACCAGAGGATGTGGTGGAGGGGCTGTATTCCGCTGTGGAGCTGGCAGGGCTTCGGGTGGGCAGCCTGACTTTAGAGCCTATTGCGGCCATCAGCGTGGCGATTCCGGAGACTTTTCGGATGCTGAATATCGCATTGGTGGACGTGGGGGCGGGCACCAGCGATATCTCCATCACCCGGGACGGCAGCATTATTGCCTATGGCATGATTCCAAGCGCCGGGGATGAGATAACGGAAATGCTGGTGCAGCATTTTTTGGTGGACTTCAAGACGGCAGAGCATATCAAGGTCAGCTCCACTACAGAGCAGGAAATCGAGTACCAGGACATTATGATGCTGCGCCATACCGTCACCGCTGAAGAGGTGTGGGAGCTGATAAAGCCTTTGGTAGACAAGCTGGCAGAAGACATAGCCAGCAAAGTGAAGGAATTGAACGGCGGCTCCACCGTAAGCGCCACTTTCGTGGTAGGCGGCGGCGGGAAGGCCCATGGCTTTATCGAGCGCTTGGCTGCAGAGCTGGAACTGCCCAAGGAGCGGGTAGCCCTCCGGGGAGAGGAGGTGCTGCAGGAAATCTACTTTGAGCAGCCGGAGATTAAGAAGGATCCTTTGTTGGTGACGCCAATCGGCATCTGCCTGAGCTATTACCTTCAGAGGAATAATTTTATCTTTGTATGGGTGAATGGCGAGCGGATTAAATTGTATGACAATGATAAGCTGACTGTCTTGGACGCTGCCCTGCAAGCTGGGTTTACCAATGAGCAGCTGTTCCCAGGCAAGGGGAAGGAAATCCACTTCGCAGTGAACGGCAAGCGCCGCATGGCGGGCGGGGAGCCGATTGAGGCCGCTTCTGCACAGGTGAATGGGGAAACATGCAGCTTGAACGATCCGCTGTCCCCGAACAGTGAGATTGCCCTGTCCATCGCCCAGGCGGCGGAAGAGTTCATCTGCCGCATTGAGGATTTGGAGGAATATGATGGGAGCGTCTTGACTTTCCAGGTGAATGGGGAAAGCATCTCCTGTCCGAAATACGTGGAGGCAGGCGGGGATATTGTGGACGCCCGGTACGAAATCCAAGAGAATGACAGGATTAAAATCCACAGCTTCTATACCGTGAAGCAGCTGCTGGTCTACCTGGGGGAAGAGCCGGAAGCCGTTGAAGTCATTCAGGTGAACGGCAAGCAGGCTGACCTGGATACGCCCTTGTATGGGAACTTCTCTGTGGAATGGAAAAAACAGGAGCTGTTGCCCCTTCCGGCAGAGGAAAAGGAAGAAGGCGCCGAGGAAGCAGAGGAAGACGATTGGGAATATGAGGAAGGCTCTTGGGAAGAATCTGAAAGCCCCAAGGAAAAATATGGAAGCCCTGCAGGAGGGTATGGGGATTCGGAAGAATTATATGGAAGCCCCAAAGGGTATGGAGACTCGAAAGAAGCATATTCAAATACAGCAGGTTTTATGGCAGAGGATGGCAGAAAGGAAGAAAGGAAATCTTTTCGAGAGGAATGGGCAAAAGAAGGGGAAGAGGAGTTTGGAGAGGAATATGAAGAAGGGGATTCTAGGAGAGATAGCCGCATAGAAAGAAACGCTTCTTCCAAAAGGCATGAACAAGGGGGAAGAAAAAATCCCAGGAGAGATAGCCGAGAAGTGGAAAGGGGCATTTCTGAAAGTAAGCATGGCCATGGTGGAAAGAATCCTGGAATAGAAGTTGGAGGCTGGGAAAGAGGCGTTTCCGAAGGAAGGCATGAAAGGGGAGGAGGGAATCCTGGAGCAGAAGCCGGAGGCTGGGAAAGAGGCGTTTCCGAAGAAAGGCATGAAAGGGGCGGAGAGAATCCCGGAGCAGAAGCCGGAGGCCGGGGAAGAGGCACTTCCAAAGGAAGGCATGAAAAGGGCGGAGAGAATCCTGGAGCAGAAGTCTTGGGTCAGGAAAGAGATGCTTCCAAAAGGAAGGCGGATAAAGAGGGGGAGAATTTCGATATTAAAGGCCAGAGGGATGAAGAGGAAAGAGGCGCTTCCAAAAGAAGGCATGGAGAAGTTTTCCTAGAGGTGGTCGCCAATGGCGAGCCTGTGACCCTGACGGGCAAATCATCCTATATCTTCGTGGATGTGTTTGACGCCATAGGCTTCGATCTCAACGCCTTCAAAGGACGTTCTGTCTTTATGCGCCTGAATGGCCAGGAACCCACCTACACGGCCCCTTTGCGCCAAGGGGACGCCATTGAGATACGCTGGGAGGGCTGAATGAGATGATATTATGCAGCATAGCCAGCGGCAGCAGCGGGAATTGCATTTTTGTAGGATCAGACCATACCAGCCTTTTGATAGACACAGGCATCAGCGGCAAGCGGATTGCCCAGGGCTTGGAGGAAATCGGCCGCACTCCCCAGGAGATAGACGGCGTCCTGGTTACTCACGAGCATTCGGACCATATTGGGGGGCTGGGGGTTGTCTCCAGGAAATATGGCCTGCCCATTTATGCCACGAAGGGCACTTTGGAAGCCATCGCCTCCTGTCAGAGCCTGGGCAGGATTCCGGATGGCCTGTTCCATGAAATCAGCCCGCAGCAGGAGTTCAGAATCGGCGACATGGACATTTGCCCGGTCCCCATTTCCCATGACGCTGCGCAGCCTACATCCTACCTTCTGCGCTGCGCCCGGAAATCCATGGCCGTCATCACCGACCTTGGAACCTATGACAGCAGCTTGATGGAGCAGCTGCAGGGGTTGGATGTGCTTTTTTTGGAGGCCAACCACGATGTACATATGCTGCAGGCAGGCCGTTACCCTTATTACCTAAAGCAGCGTATCTTAGGGGATAGGGGGCACCTTTCCAATGAGGCCTCCGGCCGCTTGCTCAGCGGGCTGCTCCACGATGATTTTCAGGCCGTAATGCTGGGTCATCTGAGCAAAGAGAACAATTACGAACGTTTGGCCTATGAAACTGTGCGCCTGGAAATCGACATGGCGGATACCCCATACCATGCCAGTGATTTCCCAATCCATATCGCCAGGCGGGACGCAGTTTCTGCCGTAGTGGAAATTTAGTTATCAGGAATCGTTGCGATTATTTGATTTAAGAAAGGAACATTTTCATGGACAAGACTATTATCACCGTAGTGGGCAAAGATGCTGTAGGGATTATCGCAAAGGTATGCACTTACCTTGCCGAGCGCCGCATCAATGTGCTGGATATCAGCCAGACTATCGTGCAGGATTTCTTCAATATGATGATGATTGCCGATATGGAAGGCTCCACCCAGCCCTTCGCCCAGTGCGCAAAGGAATTGGAAGAGCTGGGGGAGGAAATCGGCGTATCCATCAAATGCCAGAGGGAAGAGATTTTCAAGAAAATGCATAGAATTTAAGGAGCCGCATTATGATAAATATTTGGGAAGTGAATGAGACCAACAAGATGATTGAGCAGGAGAACCTGGACGTGCGCACCATCACCCTGGGCATCAGCCTGTTAGACTGCATTGATGCAGATTTGGAGACATTGCATGCGAAAATCTATCAGAAAATAACATCCGTGGCTGCCGACCTGCTGAAGGTGGGGGAGGAAATTGAGCGCAGCTACTGCATCCCGATAGTAAACAAGCGGATTTCCGTCACCCCCATCGCCTTAGTGGGACAGGCGGCCTGCAAGTGCCCGGAGGACTTTGCGTCCTTGGCAAAGACTTTGGATCGGGCAGCCAAGGCTGTGGGCGTGAATTTTATCGGCGGCTATTCCGCCTTGGTGTCGAAGGGCATGACAAAGGGCGACAGGGATTTGATTTGCTCCATCCCCCAAGCCCTTGCCGAGACGGAGCGGGTGTGCAGCTCTGTGAATGTGGGCTCCACAAAGACTGGCATTGACATGGACGCTGTAAAGCTGATGGGGGAAATCGTCCACAGGACGGCAGAGCTGACCAAAGAAAGCGATTCCCTAGGCTGCGCCAAGCTGGTGGTGTTCTGCAATGCGCCGGATGACAACCCATTCATGGCAGGGGCGTTCCACGGCGTCACAGAAGAGGACGCCATCATCAATGTAGGCGTTTCCGGGCCCGGCGTGGTGAAGAAGGCATTGGAGTCTGTCCGGGGCGGGGATTTTGAGCTCCTGTGCGAGACTATCAAGAAGACGGCCTTCAAGATTACCCGGGTGGGCCAGTTGGTGGCCCAGGAAGCCAGCAGGCGGCTGGGCATCCCCTTTGGCATTATCGACCTGTCTTTGGCGCCCACCCCGGCGGTGGGGGATTCCGTGGCGGAGATTTTGGAAGAAATTGGCCTGGAATATGCAGGGGCGCCAGGCACCACGGCTGCGCTGGCTCTTTTGAACGACCAGGTGAAAAAGGGCGGCATTATGGCCTCCTCCTATGTGGGGGGCTTAAGCGGCGCATTTATCCCTGTCAGCGAGGACCAGGGCATGATCAATGCCGTGGAGGCAGGCGCCCTGACCTTGGAGAAGCTAGAGGCCATGACCTGCGTCTGCTCCGTGGGGCTTGACATGATTGCCATTCCTGGGGATGTGCCCCCCTCCTCCATATCCGGCATCATTGCCGATGAGATGGCCATTGGCATGATTAACCAGAAGACTACGGCTGTGCGTCTGGTGCCCGTGATAGGGAAGGGCGTAGGGGAGACCGTGGAGTTTGGCGGATTGCTGGGACATGCGCCAATCATGCCGGTGAACCCTTACGGATGCGAAAGATTCATCAGCAGAGGAGGCAGGATTCCCGCCCCGGTGCATAGCTTTAAAAATTAAGGAAATAATTTGTCTATTTGCAGATAGTATGGTATACTGTATAGGAAATGGAAAGGCGGCTGTGCCTGTAGGGGGGCAGCTGCAAATAAGCACCGGAGGTGGGATCTTTGAACGAGAGAGAGGATTACCTGGACAGATTGCTGCGGGGAATGGATGACAGTCCAGAGGAGAGCAAGGAAGATGACGGGCTTTTTGATTTTGACAGCACAGGGGAAGATGATGATTTCCTCAAGGCATTTGAGAAAAGCCTGTCCGAATCCCCCGATGCGTCTGGCTCAGATGCAGATATGGATTTTAATCTGGACGAGATTGACAATATCGTAAGCAATGTAAAGAACCAGGCAGGCGCAGACGGCCAGGATGTCATGGTGAATACCATGGATGGCCAGGAAGACGGCTTGGAGGGGGCAGGCCAAGGCTTAGACGACCTGCTGTCTGGCTTGGGCGATGACGGCGCAGGCTTTGGCATGGATGAGAGCGGCGGAGCGGACGGCCTAGGCGCAGAGGATGACAGCCCAGGCTTCGGCTTATATGACGATAACCTGGATGGCTTTGATGGCGATGACGCAGAGGAAGGGGGCGCCCCGAAGGATGAGCTGGATTCCATGGCAGAGGAGCTTGCCCGGGAAATGGATGAGCTGGATTTAGGCGGGGCGGAAGAGGATACGGGCGCTTTTTCCCAGGCAGGAGGCGCAGGCGGCCCAGACAAGGAAGAGAAAAAGGGGAAAAAGGAAAAGGGGGAGAAAAAAGGCTTTTTCCACCGTCTGGCCGTTGCCCTATTCGGTGAGGATGAGGAGGAAGAGGATTTAGAAGGCACGCCGGCGGAAATTGGCGATATTGAGAATATTTCTGATGAGAACCTAGAGCTCCTAAGGGAGCTGGACGGGGAGGGCGCAGCTTCGGCAGAAAGCGAGAAAGACCGCAAGAAGCGGGAAAAGCAAGAGCAGAAGGAGCGCAAGAAGCAGGAAAAGGCAGAGAAGAAAGCCCTGAAGGCAAAGGAAAAGCAGGCAAAGCCCAAGAAAGAGAAAAAGCCCAAGGCGCCCAAGGTGGCGGAAAAGACCAAGCCATTGCCCAAAGCCCCGGTTATCCTGATTACCTTAGTGGGCGTATCCATGGTGGTGCTGGTTTACCTGTCCAGCAGGCAGATTGGCTATAGCACCGGCGTTGCTGAAGCCAAGGATTATTACGATCAAGGCGATTACATAAGCGCTTATGACAGCTTGGGGCGCAATTCCAAGGTGCGTACTGTGGACGAAAGCCTTTATGAGCGGGCAAGGATTACGGCATACTTGCAGCAGCAAATCGTCAACTATAAGGCGTACCAGAGGTATGGCCTTTATGTGGAAGCCTTAAGCTCCTTAGTCTGCGGCGTGGGCAGATATGACATCAACGCTGAGGCTGCGGCGCAGGCCGGCGCAGAGGCAGAGTATGAGGAAATGCTGGCGCAGATTCAGAAAGCCTTGAAGAAAAATTATAATATGGGCCTGGATGAAGCCAGGGAATTGTACAACATCCGGGATAAGGAGGAGTTTACCTATACCGTGTTTGATGTGATTGACAATTTAGGGCTGGCCCGTTAACAATCGATGGGACAGCCCGGGAATGCATTGCATGCCGGGCTGTCCGCATGAAGAGGTGCAGGATGATAGCTATCATTGATTATGACGCAGGAAATTTAAAAAGCGTGCAGAAAGCCTTGGCATTCCTGGGGGAAGAAAGCCAGGCTACCAGAAGCCCCAGGGAAATCCTGGCGGCAGATAAGATAATCCTCCCCGGCGTAGGCGCTTTTGGGGAGTCTATGGACCAATTGAAGAAATACGGCCTTGACAAGGTTATCAAAGAGGCCGCAGCTCAGGGAACGCCCTTCCTGGGGATTTGCCTGGGCTTGCAGCTGCTCTTTGAGGGAAGCGACGAGAGCAGCGGCGTGGAGGGCCTCCATATCCTGGAGGGGAGGATTCGGAGGATCCCTGACGCCCCAGGCCTGAAAATCCCCCACATTGGATGGAACAGCCTGCATCTTGAGGGCCAGGGAAGGCTGTTTGCTGGAATACCGGAAGGGGCGTTTGTGTACTTTGTGCATTCCTATTACTTGAAGGCGGCGGATGAGGCCATAGTAAAGGCCTCCACGGAGTATGGCGTGAAGATCCATGCTTCGGTGGAGCAAGGCAACGTATTTGCCTGCCAGTTCCATCCGGAGAAAAGCAGCGGGGTAGGCCTTAAGATTTTGGAGAATTTTGCCAGGCTTTCGCCCGAAGCCCAAGGGCAGGCCTAAGGATTGGAGGGAATTATGTTTACCAAAAGAATTATCCCCTGCCTGGACGTGCATAATGGCCGGGTGGTGAAAGGGATTAATTTCGTGAACTTAAAAGACGCAGGCGACCCTGTGGCCGTTGCCGCCGCTTACGACAAAGCGGGGGCAGACGAGGTGGTCTTTCTGGATATCACTGCCTCCTCTGACGCCAGGAACACTGTAGTGGATATGGTGCGCAGGGTGGCTGAGGCCGTATTCATCCCCTTTACCGTAGGGGGCGGCATTCGGACTGTGGAGGATTTCAGGGCGCTGCTTCGGGAGGGTGCAGATAAGATTTCCATTAATTCCTCGGCCATCAACACCCCCGCATTAATTGCCGATGCGGCAGACAAGTTCGGCAGCCAGTGCGTGGTGGTGGCCATAGACGCCAAGCGCCGGCCGGACGGCGGCTGGAACGTATACAAAAACGGCGGCCGCATTGACATCGGCCTGGACGCCGTAGAGTGGGCCATCCGCGCCAATGAGCTGGGGGCAGGGGAAATCCTTTTGACCAGCATGGACTGCGATGGCACCAAGAACGGATACGACCTTGCGCTTACCAGGGCGATTGCGGACAATGTCTCCATCCCGGTCATCGCCTCCGGCGGCGCAGGGGCCAAGGAGCATTTTTACGAGGCGCTGACGGAGGGGGGCGCTGACGCTGCGCTGGCTGCCTCCCTCTTCCACTACAAGGAATTAGAGATTATGGATTTGAAGGGATATTTGGCTGGGAGAGGCGTTTCCGTAAGGAACTGCCTTTGAGGGAGGCTATCCCAACATGAGAGACACCAAAGAAAGGAGCGTTTGCCATGGCCATGATACAGAACGACTGGCTTCCAGCCATTGGCGGTGAATTTAAAAAACCTTATTATGCAAAGCTTTACAATTTTGTCAAGGAAGAGTACAATACGCGGGTTATCTATCCCCCGGCCGACGATATTTTCAATGCGCTGCACTTAACGCCCTTAAGCCGGGTGAAAGTCCTGATTTTAGGTCAGGATCCCTACCACAACCAGGGGCAGGCCCATGGGCTCTGCTTTTCTGTGAAGCCAGAGGTGGAGGTTCCCCCATCCCTGGTGAACATCTACCAGGAGCTCCATGACGATTTGGGCTGCTTTATCCCTGACAATGGCTACTTGGTAAAATGGGCCGAGCAGGGCGTCCTGATGCTGAACACGGTATTGACCGTGCGCGCCCACCAGGCCAATTCCCACCAGGGGCAGGGCTGGGAGCAGTTCACGGACGCCATCATCCATGCCGTGAATGCCCAGGACAGGCCGATTGTCTACATGCTGTGGGGCAGGCCGGCGCAGAGCAAGATTCCTATGCTCACCAACCCCAAGCACCTGATACTCAAGGCGCCACACCCCAGCCCCTTGTCCGCATACCGCGGATTCTTCGGCTGCAGGCATTTCAGCAAGGCGAATGAGTTCCTGCAGTCCAATGGCGCAGAGCCCATTGACTGGCAGATTGATAACCTGAATAATTGAGAAAATGAGAAATTGAGAACATATGGCACGATGGAACGAGGCTTGAAAGGAATGGTTCGAAATGATTAGAATCTTAATTGCAGAAGATGATCCCAATATTGCAAAGCTGGTGGAGGCCACTGTGGCCATCGGCGGCTATGAGGGCGTGGTCTGCGGCAACGGCGCAGAGGCCTTTGACAAAATGGAGCATGGGAATTTTGACTTGATTTTACTGGATGTGATGCTTCCGGACATGAACGGCTTTGAAATCATGCAGAAGCGCACCAATACCCAAGTGCCCGTTATTTTCATCACGGCCAAGCAGGAGCTGACAGACAAAGTGCGGGGCCTGCGCCTGGGAGCGGAGGACTATATTGTCAAGCCCTTCGAAGCAATGGAGCTTCTGGCCAGGATTGAGGTCATCCTGCGGCGGGTGAAGCGGACAGAGAACGTGTATACCTATGGGGACATTTCCGTTAATGTGGAGGAGCACACCTGCCGGTGCGCCGGGAAGGATATTTACCTGACGCCCAAAGAATTTGAGGTGCTGGTGTTCTTCATCCAGCACAAGGACGTGGCCATTTCCCGGGACCGCCTGCTGGCGGCAGTCTGGGGCTTTGAATACGAAGGGGAGAGCCGGACCATTGACATCCATATCCAGCAGCTCCGCAAGAAGCTGAACCTCAGGGATAAGCTGGTGACCATCCCCAAGCTGGGCTATCGCCTGGAGAGCGCAAAGGAGTAACCCTATGAGACTTTGGCAGAAGGTGTTCTTATTTACCTTAATACTGGTGATGCTGGCAGTGAGCATGACCAGTATTTTGTTATTGAAAAACAGCTTTTCCCTGGCCTTGGAGCAGAGGAAGCAGAACGTGTACAGCGAGCATGAATTTGTCATTACCAGCTTCAAGAGCATGATGATTACCGAACGCCTGCGGCAGAATGCCGTGGTGCTGGATGAAGAGTCGCTGAAGAGGTTTATGGAGGATACCTTTGGCGGCGGGCAGAAGAAAAGCGGGATCCAGTTCTGCAATGACGGTGGGCGCCAGGTATATGCCAATAAGGAGATGCATATCCCGCAGGGGCTGTTGGAGGCGGTGCAGGACACGGGCAGGAATTATATGCAGGTAGAGGGCTACCAGCTGTATATTGCATCTTCGGAGAGCATGGAGGGGAAAACCTATTTCGTTGTCACAGAAAATGACATTGCGGACGTGGTGGAAGTCCATGAAAATATGCTGCACCAGATTCTGGCCATCAGCATGGGATGTGCGATGGCTATTGCCTTCATTCTCCTGATTGTGGTAAAGATGCTGATGCTTCCCTTGCAGAAAATCAATGAGGGGACGCGGGCAATTGCCCAGGGCAGCTATGAAAAACGCATCCCGGAAC
>CAOKUK010000078.1 GCA_948472595.1 uncultured Eubacterium sp. | reverse complement strand
TCTCAGTCGGTATTGATTTTAAATGCTGCGATAAGCCACAGGACAATCACGGAACCAACCACGATTTTCTCACTCAACCCACCGGATAAATTTTCAAAAGCGCTTTCCGGAAGGATGAGCTGCAGCCCCGTCAGGACATACCACATGGATTCCAGCATAAGCGGGATAGAAGCAAGGCCGATAATCTTTACCAGGAAAATGGAAGCGATGAAAACCGTATAGACAGGCCCAAACTCCACCTCCGTGAATTTTGAGAAAAAGTAGGTCCAAATGCATGTAATGACCGCTATCACTATAAGCACCAAACTTCCATATCCATCAGACATATAGCCCTCTAATCCGTCTTTTCCGGGGAACCATTCATTATAATCGTCACATTGAATGCCCCAAATATAAATAACAACACCGATTGCAACCAATAAAACGCCACCTACCAGTCCCATATTTTCCCTTTCTGTAACCATTCTGTACCGTATTGTTGAATTACTGTTTCTCATTCTCTAAACCTGCACTGGTTTCACACTTGTGTACTAGCCCCTTTTCACATCATATTCCCATAACAGAGAAAGTTCCCCCAATACGCCGGATTTGCATATAATGGATAATCCCCCGGCAGCTCCCTCAGTCCGGCTAAGGCTTCCCTTGCCTCTTCGGGCAGCAAGCCTGCATCCCCTTCCAGCAGCTCTAAGACCTCTCTCGCAGATGCCTCCCGCAGCTTCCTGCGGGCAGTTCGGACTGCATGCGGGACTTCAAGCCCTTGAAGCATCCCTTGGTAAAAGTAGACCATAAAGACAGCCGCAGCCAAATCGTCGGCAGACCAAAGAGCCGCAATTACATATTTTACCCCCGCCACGCCAAAGGCCACATGGAGGCCTGTCTGCTGACGCAAGCCCGTCACCAAGCTGTTGCCGGAATTACAGGCGGACAGAACCGCCACCTCCGTCCCCGTAAGGCGCATCTTGCTGATTTCCTCCGCTGTCAGGATCCCATTCCCATAATCCGAGCCTTCCACGCCTGTCTCCAGATAATCCACAATCCCGGAAAATGCCAATGCGCTTTCATGCCAAGCGTCGCCCCCCTCTTGTCGGGAATAGCCATGGGTGGCAATATGCAGATACCGATACCCGGGCGCCACCTTATCCTTCGTTGCGCCCAAATGGAAATAGCAAGGGCATCCGAGCATCTTTGCCACCTTTTTCACTTCATATCCGCTGAATGGGAGAGGCGCAATCTCTTTTAAAATCCACCGGGCGCCCCGCTCTGGAAGCTTATCCGCCCCCTCCCCTGCCCTGCCCCGAAAATAAGCCGGAGACCCTATGGCGCAGACTTTTTCCCTGCCTTCCCCTTCTGGGCGCCAGGAACAGAAGATATCCCGAAGCGACTGCCAATATAAAATGTCCTGGCACGCCCAGTCTCCTGCCTCACTGTCCAGGATTACCTCAAAAGGCGCATTGGAAAGCTCTTGATCCGGGCAAACCCATAAGCGCCCTATCTGCTTTAACGCCTCCGTAAAGGGCTCTAAAATCCTGCCAAATATTTTTCGCAGTAAAGCCTTGCTTCCCCCTGCCTTCGCCTCCATCTGCTCCCCAAGCTTTTGCACCCATCTCTCCAGCTCCCCATCATCCTCAATTTTCTTGGAAAAGAACTGGATGCGTCCTTCTTTTTTTGTCAATGCAAACACTTCCAAAATGCGGCATTTTTCTGCCCTGTCGGGCACAATCGCCCGCTTCCTGCAGACATCCGGATCCATATAAAGGAACTCCAGGATGGCCGTGTCCTCCGGCAGCCTCTCCCCCAATTGAGCCAGAGAATAATAGGGGATATCATCCAGGCGCTTTTTGCGCCTCTTTACCTGGCTGATATCCAGCTGATTGCGGAAACGGATTGCCGTAGAAAGGAGGCTTTTGCCGTTCATGCTGTATTCCATACGCTTCCAAGCAGGCACAGCATTTCCCACCGCCTGGTAAGCAATCTCAAAGCTCAGGCGGCACACGCCAAAATAGGCCTCCATCTCTTGGTTTTCCTGGTAATACTCCGCCATGGCGTAGAATTCCAACAGCTTATGCATCAGCCTGTCCACGCAATTGGCAGCCTCCTCTGCCCTCCCCAGGCTGCGGTATTCCTGGATGGCCTCTATAGCATTAATAAGGAAGGGCATCCTGTCCCCCTCCCCAAACTCTTCCTCTAGTAGGATGCGGACGCATTGGCCAAGATGCTGCAAAGCCTTAGGATCCCTCGCCAGCCTGTCCCTCCTGTAATATGTCAGGTAAAAGTTGCTGCGGTTCCAGGGCGAAAGATCCAAAAAACCCAAGTCCCTCTCATACCTCTTAAGGTATCCTGTGATTTCTTCCATCCATGCCTTGGGACAATCCCGCTGCTGGGCAATCAATCCGAACAGATAACAACTGTACACCCCCAGCATATTTTCCCGGATGGCCGAATCTGTCCCAGAATCTTTCCATGGGCGCGCAACCCCCTCCCTTAAGGCATCCTCTGCCAGGCGAAACGCCATAGCGCCATCCCCTATCTGCTGGAAAAGGTTGCTGGCGTTTACAATATACTGGTTCACATCCCCCTGGCAAATCCCATCTGCCTTGCCGCTGCCAAGCTTTTCCTCCAGGAATAGGCACACGTCCACTGCCTCCTGGATTTTAGCCTGGAACTGCAGGTTATCCATATAGGTAACCAGCGCACAGAAAGCGTAGAAGGAAAGTATGGGAGCTTGCTGCGCATGCTGCCATACTCTCTCCAGGCATTCTCCTTTCAGCCCAATCTGCCCCGCTATCCCATAATACTGCG
This sequence comes from uncultured Eubacterium sp., assembly GCA_948472595.1. Taxonomy (GTDB): domain Bacteria; phylum Bacillota; class Clostridia; order Lachnospirales; family Lachnospiraceae; genus Petralouisia. Next base: position 7,456 of record CAOKUK010000078.1, on the reverse strand, counting down.
CAAGCATGGTATATGCCAAAGCATATAAATCTGCGCCATCTAAGGTATGCCTCTGCTCCTCCTCTACCAGCTCCACCAATTCCCGGGCGAGTTCCCCATATTCCGAAACCTCCGCTATCCGCACATAATTCCTATGCAGGACGCTTACTAAAAGAGCCACATAGTTCTCATGAACGAGCGGGTAAAGCGTCTGGGGGGAAGCCTTTGCTTCCCTCCGAAGAGACAGCAGCTTCTGGGTGGCTCCCTCCAAATCCCCCTCAAAACCGTACCGCAAATCATAGACGGCTTTCATATATTCCATCGTCCATCTTTGGAAATCCGACTTTATGGGGAGCATTTCTGCCTGGCCTATGTATTTCCAAACCTTTCTGTAATCTTTCTTCCGTTCTGCGATGGCGATTTTATGCATGTATCGGAAAAACTTCTCTAATATGAGATCCATTGCACACTATAGTATCCCTGCCAAACCTAGCAGGCTGATGACATTTACGACAATCCCAATGACAGACAATACGCCGGGCTTCCCCTTCATGGCCCATATGCCCAAAATCAGCCCCACAAGGGAAAGGCCTTGCATCTGGCCTATGGAAAACAGGCCTATTACAATGGAAAGGATGGCTTTTAGGCTGCCGCCGCCCTCCTCCTTGCTTGTACCCTGCACCTCAACCTCATTCCCTTCTTTTTCCTCCTCTTCTTGCGACTGGCCTCTCTCTGGTATCTGCACATTAAATACGCATAGCTCTCCTGAGCTAAGCGGCTCATAATTATCGGATGCTTCAATCTCATTCATCCTCAGCAATGCGCTGCAATTCAAGTCGCCCTTCCTATGCCCTTCCACCCACAGCCTTACCGAAAACATGACATTCTCTTTGCAGCAGAGGCTTAGCATATAGCACCAGCCAAGAAACATGTCCTCTCTCCCGCTTCTCTCCTCCTTATCGCAGTATTCCTGAAAATACGGAGACAGCCTCGCCTCAATCTGCCCTTTTACCTCTGGGTCCTGTTCCATGCGGTTGGAGAGGGCGTAAAATACAGAAATGTCGCCTTTAATCGCTGCCTTGCACATCCAATCCAATGCCAAGTCCCTGTCCTTATCATAATATATATTGTTCCCCAAAAAACACATTGCGCCCGGTATGCCACACTCTGACGCCATCCGCAGGCATTTCTCTGCCTGATCCAAATCCTTTGCCACTCCATCGCCGCTCATATACCTCTCGCCTAAAACCCTGGCGCATAGGGCGCTGCCCTCCTGCATTCCCTTTGCCAAGAGGCGCACGATTTCTGCAACATCTTTTATTTCCTGTGTCTTAAACCAATATTCATCTGCCGCCTCATTGGTCGCCCTCTCCCCCCGTCTCATAAATTCCTGAAATGCTTCTTGTATCTGTTCCATGGAACGTTGCTCTGCCATATGTAAGACCTCCTTGTTTTCCTTTTTTTCCGAATCAAAGACCTTGCGGCATTCGTCAAATATCCATGCAAGCATGGCTATTTTCCTCATTGCTCGCAGGAATCAAGCCTATTACGCTGTATCGGTATACGGCGTTATAAGTTCTCATCTGTTACAAATTCTATCTGCATAAAGGCATCCCTTTCCACATTGATAGCCAGAGCCGTCTTAAGACCCGACGGCTTCCTGTCGTTGATTAAAATCCTCTCCCCGTAAGGCAGGCCGTATAAAATCTGGTAAGGGCCTATGCCGTGGGCGTCCAGGAAGCCTTCTGTTGCGGCTGCCCAGGACGCATCCCGGGAAGTCAGGAATATCATCCTGTCCCCTTTCGGGATGTTCTTTAGGAAATCCTCCGCCCCCTCCAGGAAGGCGTCTCCTTCTTTTGTAAGGTGACCGTTGTGGCGAAGAATTGTCCCATCCAAATCCAAAAGCCATGTCTTCCCTAAATCTGAAACGGTTATCTTTTCCATTTACCACAATTCCTCCAAATAGTACAGGCCATTGTAGAAGGCGCCGCAGATTGCATTATAATCTTCCCAAGCATAGGTGGTCAGGGACAGCCAGATGATGGCATGCAGCAGGCGGATTTTTCCTTTATCTGCTTCGCTGCCCAAAAGCTCCCAGAAATATGGCTCCATGCCTTCCCATTGGCCAGAAGCGATTGTCAGTTCCACGCCCTCTTTGCCGAACGCCAGCTGGAACTCCTTCCGATTGAAATGGTCGTAATTTCCTGCCAGGGAGTAATATAATTTCGCCCAGTCATAATCCGGGTCGCCGTAAAACCGGGTATGGCCAAAATAGCCCCTAGGGTCGATAAAGACAGGGGTTTTCCTGTCCTTCAGCAAGATGTTGGAAAACGTGCAGTCCCCATGCAGCAGGCAAAAATGGGAAATAGAGAGGGCGTCTATTTTCTCCTCCAATTCCCTGCGGAAGAAAAGCGCATTGCGGCATCTTCTTCCGTTGATGGAAATATAGGGATTCTCTGCAAAGGGGATTAAATCCCGCACCTTAGAAAGGCGCTCAAAAGTCTTGGCTGCATAAGCCTCCCACACGCTGAAATAATCCGTCTCCATGCCCCCAAGGGCGTGGAGGCTTTGGAGGCTTTCCACAATCTCTGCCAATATCCCTCTCTTTTCCTCCTCCGTAAGGCCGGCAGCGGCAAACAGCGGGCTCCCGGGAATCCGTTCCATGATAAGAGGCTCATAGGAATCAATCCGGGGGATGGGCAAAAAACCCTTCTCCCCTGCCAGGCGATACCAGGCGCATTCCTTCTGCATCAGCGCCCTGCCCTGGCTGTCTAACGCTTCTTTCTTCACTTGTCCTTCCTGGAAAGTGATGCGATTAAAGGGGCGGCAGATGGGCCGCTCCAGCTTCTGGTAATCTTCCAACAAGCCAAACTCCTGGGTTCCGGAAAGCAAAAAAGGCGTAAAAGGCAGCTGCGTTTCCTTAAGCCAGCGGACAAATTCTCCCTGCTGGGGCACGTCCCTTATGAAGCTTTTGTCGGGGAAAAGGAAGAGTCCGGCCACGCCATGCTCTTTGGAAGGCTCCTCTAAGAATCCCCCGTCCCGAAAGCTCCAGCGACATTGGAACCCGCCGGAAATCCCTACATAACTCCCTTCCGCTTCGGGAAATTTAAAATCCTGCGAAAGGAGTAAGTCTGACCAGATAAGCATCAGGCTTTTCCCGGAAGGAATCTTTGCAAGGGCTTTTTGGATTCCGGCACAGGTACCAGACAATCCCCTGGCGTCTACCAATCGATAGGGCGCCTTGGCAAAAGCCTGGAGGTACTTCTGCAAAGCCTCATATTTGTAATCGCCGATAATCAGGTATTTTTTTTCTGGGAACCTCTGGAACAGGTGGAACATCATAGGCAGGTTGTCCACCGGGACTAAAGCTTTGGGGATATTGTCCGTCAGATGCCCCAGCCTGCTGCCCCTCCCGCCCGCCTGTACGATAATGTATTCCGGATTCATATGCTTCCTCCTCCAAGGAGCTCCTCAAGCAAGGCCTCCTGCCCTTCCCGGCTCCAATAGTCATTTACAATCCCAGGCCTTACCCGCCCTAAGTCCGTAGCGTCGTTGAACATCTGCAGGCTGCGCATGGCCGGGGCATGGTTCAAGACCCGCAGCCTGTTCCTGCCCAAGGCAAGGATATCCGCAAGGCCGGTCCTCACGGAATAAATCAATCGGAAGCCTTGGGAAATGCTGAGCAAATCTGGAATGGACAGCTGCAAGGGGGAAGCCCCCGGCAGGCAAACCTCCCCTTCCCCGCCCAAGTTGCAGTACACCTTCCTGCCTTGCCTTGCCCATCCCATGCTAAGGCGCTCTAAAAATGCCAGGATTGCCTCCCTGCCTTTCTCCCTGCCCACACCTGCATCTAAGACCTGATAAAAGCCATTGGCATTGGGGATGATAAGCAGAGCCTGCTCCTTCCTGATTTTCTCCAAGAGTGCCTGCATTTGGGGCTTTGAAGGCGTTAAAAAACGCTCAGGGATGGGAGTAAGGGCAGCATCCGGCGGCAGCGAAAGGGCTTCCCGAAACAGCCCCAGCATGGTGGGCTTCCCTTCCAGATGGCTCCAATCCTTCCCGTAGGCACAGTAACCCAGCTGAAAGCCGCAGCGCACCAGATTCCCGCCATCATAGGCTTCGGATAAAAGGAGGTAGGTTTCCAATGCCTGGCGGCTGCCTTGGCTCAAGGTGAGGATTCCATCCACTGCCGGGAAAAACCGGATAATCTCCTCATGCCCTCTTGCGCACAGCATGACAAGCCTTTGGATATCCCTGGATTTTTTATAAGCTCCCATCAGGCTTGCCATCAACGCCGTATCCCCTTTCCCCCACCAGCCCGGGAACACAAATTGCGTATCCCAAACGGCGGCCAAGCGGCTATAGATTGCCTGCCCTTCCAGGTATTGGCTCTGTATCCAGGACCCATGAAACCTCTGCACTGCGGTCGGCGCACTGGGATTGACAGCAATATAGTAGCCCTTGGCGTGTTCCAAATGGTAAAGGTCTACAAAAATCGCCTCTTCCGGCACACCCTCTGCCAGCAGCCGCCTCCATTCCTGTTCCCAGCCCTCCTGGCGCAGCTGATGGCAGCCTGGCATCTCCGCCTCTGGATTCTTCTCCATCAATTCCTCCGGGCTGCGGATAATGGCATAGCCTTTCCCCGCTTCCCCTTCGCTTTGGCAGATGTCCTTGCCTTCCCTTACCTCCCCTTCGCTCTGGCGAATGCCCTTGCCTTCTCTTGCCTCCCCTTCGCTCTGGCAGACGCCCTTGCCTTCCCTTACCTCCCCTTTGCTTCGGTTGATGGCACTGCCTTCCCTTACTTCTGCTTCGGAAAAGGCCGGGAGATAGTGGAATGCCATTTCTTTCTCCCTTAATAATCCCGTAATTTTCAGGCTCTGCTGCATGGCAAAGAGAAGCAGCGCTCCCGTTTCCTCTCCGCATCCGGCCAGCAAGATGCGTTTCTTTCGATACCAATGCTGTTTCACGCGATAGAGGTTCCTCATTGGCATGCCCCCCTGAGAAAGGAGGATACCTCATTGCATAAATACCAACATCCGCCGCAGTCTGCCCGCCTCATGCGGGCGCGGTATCCCTCCATCTTAGCGCAATTCCAGATATCTTGGAGCTTCTGGCGCTCCAGGTTGCCTATCACATGGAGCTGGGCGCTGGAACAAGGCTTCACGTTCAAATAGTCGTCCACAAAAAGGATGGACTGCCCTACCAGACATTCATAGCCGTCCGGCGTGTTCTTCTTTTCCAGGAAGAAGTCCGGGATATGGCTTAAATACTCCTCTGAATTGGAGACAAGGTATCCTTCTCGCTTCATGCGAAGCAGGCTTTGGACTAAATCCTCCGCCTCCTGGCGCTCCTCCATGGACATGGTGTCCTCCTCTTGGAATTCCTGGTGTTGGTATGCGCCGATTTCCACCCAAATCCCACGGGCGCTCATGAATTCTATCAATTCCTCCATATCCTTGGCGTTGTGCCGAGTCAGGACGGCTGTCACATGGAGGATGACGTCCTTATATTTCTTACGCATGGCAACGGCTGCCTCCACCCCAGCCAACGCTTCTTCCAGTTTCGCCCCCCGATGCAGCTCGTAATGCTCTTTCTTTAGGCTGTCAAAGGAAATCACAATGTAATTCAGGCCGCATGCGCCCAGCTCATCCCAGCACCTGGGAAGCCACAGCCCATTGGTCATCAGAATCGGCGCAACCTCCTGCTCCACAAATGCCCGCACAATATCTGGGAAATCCTTGCGTATCAATGGCTCCCCCCCATTAATCCCAGCCGCAACAACCCCCAGTTCCCCGGCTTGCCTGGCAATGGAGCGGATGCTGTCTAGGGAAATGCTTCCCTGCCTGCGGTACTTCGCCTGGCTGGCGGAGTAGGCGCAATAGGCACAGTCCGAGTTGCAGCCGCTAGTCACCTTAAGCATCAGGAATTTAGGGCCTCTTGGCGCCTTCCCCTGTTCCATGCCCTCCCATATTTCCCTGCAGATGCGCTGCGCCTCCTCTGCTGTTTTCTCCGGGCAATGCCTTAAGCTGCACTGTGCCTTCACGGCGTCCCAGTATAAATTCCCTTCCATATTCCAGGCCATGGTCCTTCCACTTCCTTTCTGAGGAACTTTCAAAGAATCAATCGTCACATTTCTAAAGTTAATTCTTAACAGTTCCTAATCTTAATACAAATCAAAGGTATCGCAGTACCTACAGTGCTCCAATCGCTCCCGCCCCTGGCACAGCGCTTCCCTTACCTTGGCATATTCTTTCGAACGCCAGGCTTCCAAGACGCTTTGCCGGGATAAATCCCCCAGCGTCTCTTTTCCCAAAGGGTCATTGCAGCATAGGGAAAGCTTCCCGTCTGGACGCACCACCATTTGCTGGAAGGGCAATGCGCAGCGCTGGCCGGGATAAGAAACCTTTTCCTTTCGGTTCGGCGCATCCCCCCCTCTGGTAGTCAGGACTTCCATGGGATCTCGGATGACAATCGTCACCTTTTCCTTTAATTCCGTATGATGGCTGCAGTACTCCTCAATTACCTGGCTTGCAGCATGAAGCTTTCGCTTCCTGGAATAGTTGTCAATGACCAGCTCGTCCAGATAAGGGATGATGCGCAGGAAACGCTCCAGAGTAAGGAGGGTGCCATTGGTAAACACATGGATCTTTGCCTTTGGAAGCTGCGCCCGGGCAAATTTCGCCTTTTCCTCCAGCCCCTGATCCAAAAATGGCTCGTTGTTGGAAAATAAAGCCACGTGACCCTGGTAGGGGATTTCCTTTAAATCCAAGATAATCTTTTGGAATAGGGCCATGTCCATTTCCATCGGCTTTCGGGTATCGTCCCGGCAGTTTACCGGGCAGAATGCGCAAGTCCCGTTGCATTGGTTAATCGTCTCAATCTCTATCATTTCAAACAGGGGCACGTCTTTCTTTACTTCCTCTACATACGCATTAATCTCCTCCCGTTTCCCATGCTCCCGTTGGCGCCGGTTCCACTCCTGCTCGCTTAACAGGGCTCCTCCGGCTTCATAAGGGTTGACGACCAGCGCATCCGTTGCAAACTGGAGCGGCTGGCGGAAAGGGTTGATGACAGCCGTATGGGCCGCTTTCTCCCTCATGGCCCGAGCGGCAAGGGCTGCATGGCGCGCACCGTCCCCTATGAAAACAGCGTCTAATTTGTCCCTCACTTGATGGAAAGGATAGAATTCCAAGGATTCACCGAAAGGCGCCGCATCCTCTCCCTCCTCTAGGAGGTATGCCTCTTCAATCCCTGTCCTGGCTTTTAGGTCTTTGCAAACAAAAGCCGCATTTGCCCCACCGTAAATGCCGATGGATTGTGCCCCGGAATCCACCAATTCCTGCACGGCTTGCTCATAAGCCGGGGAATAATCGCTATACTCCTCTATCCCCCATTCTTCCAGCTTCTTTATAATCGCATTTCGGAAGGTGCTGATCAGAATCAGCCGGTATTGGCCTGCCTGGGGCAAAAACTGTGA
>CAOKUK010000077.1 GCA_948472595.1 uncultured Eubacterium sp. | reverse complement strand
GGAAAATCTACATTAATCCGCGCCATTCTGGGCGATATCCCGCATACTGGGAAAATCGAGTTCAAAGACCGTGAAGACGGGCGGATACAGAGGATGAAAATAGGCTATGTCCCGCAGTCCCTAAATATAGAAAAGCAGACCCCTGTCAGCGTGTATGACATGATGGCTGCTTATCAGAGCCGCCTTCCGGTATGCTTTTTTAAGAGCAGGAAGCGCAAAGCCCGGATTATGGAGGCCTTGGATGTGTTTGAGGCAGGCTATCTTCTGGATTATCAAGTCTGCAATCTCTCCGGCGGGGAGCTGCAGCGCGTGCTCCTTTCTATGGCTGTCATGGACTCCCCGAACTTGCTGCTGTTGGATGAGCCGGTGTCTGGCATCGACCAAAATGGGATGGACTTGTTCTACCAGACAATTTATCAGCTCAAGCAGAGTTATGATTTGGCGGTTATCCTGATTTCCCACGATTTGGACTATGTGAAGCGCTATGCAGACCATGTTATTTTATTGGATAAGACTGTGGTGAAGCAGGGAAGCGTCCGTAAGGTGTTCCAGAGCAGGGAATTTGCGGATGTATTCCAAGGAGGGGCAGGGGCGCCTCTTTTTGAGACGCATCTTGAGAAAGGAGGGGATTGATATGGCGGTTTTCTCTTGGCTGCAATATGATTTTATGAAGTATGCGTTCTTGGCCGTCTTAATCATCAGCCCGTTGTTTGGCCTGATGGGTACCATGATTGTCAATCGGAAGATGGCTTTTTTCTCGGATGCCTTGGGGCATTCCGCCTTGACGGGCATTGCCGTGGGGGTGGTGTTTGGAGTGGGCGACACCAGCCTTTCCATGTGCGTCTTTGCGGTGGCGTTTGCGCTTTTGCTGAACCAAATCAGCAGCAGGGTGGCTGCGTCCACAGATACGGTGATTTCCGTCTTTTCCTCCTGCAGCATCGCCATTGGCTTGGCTATCCTGTCGAAGGGCGGGAATTTCAGCCAATATTCCAGTATTTTGGTGGGCGATATCTTAAGCATCACGCCGAAAGAAATATTATATCTTATTTTAATTTTTGCCATCACGCTTTTGTTTTGGATGGTTGGGCTGAACCAGCTCCTGGCTGTAAGCCTGAACCGGACGCTGGCGAAGAGCCGCCATATCCCTGTCTCCTTCATTGAAAATGGCTTTGCCGTGCTGACGGCTCTGATTGTGATGGCGTCCATCAAATGGGTGGGGATTTTAATTATCAACGCCTTGCTGATTCTTCCTGCGGCCTCTAGCCGCAATCTGTCTTGCAACATGCGGGAATATCATTTTTTTTCCATTGTATTTTCTGTATTTTCGGGCGTGATGGGCCTGATTGTGTCCTATTACGTGAATGTGGCCACCGGGCCTACTATTGTGATTATCGCTTCGGTCATTTATTTTGCGACCTACCTATGGGGGAGGAAACACAATCTGTAGCCTTTTTGCGGGATGGCAATTGGCCATAAAGTTAGCAGCCTGTCCTTTACGAATGGAGAGAGATGTGATAAAGTTATAGGAAGCAGAAAGGGGCAGGGCTGCCCTAAGTCTGAATCTTAAGAAAGGGCGCGCAGGTTTGCGCAGAAAGGGACATGGAAGAGAAAATTTTAGCAGTGGCAGCGGGGCATGAGATTACGGAAGGGGAGCTGAACCACTTAATCAGCAATTATCCGCCGGAGCAGCAGATTTACCTGTCAAGCCCCCAGGCAAAGCAGGATGTGTTAGAGCAGTTGATTGCCTTCCACTTGTTCCATCGGATGGCGGTGGAAGAGAAAATTACAGAATCCCAGGAATATCTGGATATGGTGGAAAAGCTGAAGGTGGAATTGGCCAGCCATATGGCGGCCACCAGCGTGGTGGAGCATATCAAGGTCAGCGAAGAGGAGGAGCGCGCTTATTTCCAGGAACACCAGGATCAGTTCCAGGAGCAGGGGCAGGTCAGCGCCAAGCATATTTTGTTGGATACCAAAGAGCAGGCGGAGCAGGTGGCCGAAGAAGTGGCGGCAGGCCTGGCTTTTGAAGAGGCGGCAAAGAAGTACTCCACGTGCCCCTCTAAGGACAAGGGCGGGGATTTGGGCTATTTCTCTAAGGGGCAGATGGTGCCGGAATTTGAAAAGGCCGCTTTTGGCGGGGAAGTGGGGAAGGTGATAGGCCCGGTAAAGACCCAGTTTGGCCACCACTTAATTCTGGTGGAAGATAAGAAAGAGGCTTCCTCCCATTCCTTTGGGCAGGTGCAGGAGCAAATCCATCAGCAGCTGGTGCAGGCTAAGCAGCAGGAGGCTTATCAGGCCAAGGTGAGTGAATTGTCAGAAGCTTACGGAGTGGAACGCAAAGGATTTTAAGGTAGGGTGATTGGATGAAGCAGTCTACGAAGTATTTCAAAATACTGCTGAATTTTTTAGTTGCATTGTTTGTGATTGTGTGCCTGGGGATTTTGCTGCCTAAAGCAGTGATGTTTTTCCTGCCTTTTGTGGTAGGCTGGGTGATTTCCGCTATCGCCAATCCCTTGGTGCATTTTTTAGAAAAAAAGATGAAGATTGTGCGCAAGCACAGCTCTATGGTGATTATTATCGGGGTGCTGGCAGCCGTGGTGGGGTTGGGCTATCTGGCTGTTTCCCGCATTGTGCTGGAAGCAGGGAACCTGGTTTCAAACCTGCCTCAGATTTATGAGAATTGGCAGGCTGACTTTGAGGAAATCGGCCAGAACCTGCAGGTCTTTTACAACCGGCTGTCCCCCGATATCCAAAAGACCATCCAGGATATCTCAGCGAACTTGTCGGAGTATGCCAGCGGCTTGGTGCAGGCAATCGGGGAGCCTACGTTTGAAGCTGCCGGGAATTTTGCCAAAAATGTGCCTTCCACGCTGATTTCCATTATTATGTGCCTGATTTCCGCCTATTTCTTTACAGCGGACAGGGAGAATATCCTCAAAGGCTTAAGGAAGCACGTGCCGGAAGGCGTCTGGGGGCAGGTCTCTGGCGTCATCCAGGATTTGAAATCTGTGGTGGGCGGCTATTTCAAGGCGCAGTTTAAGATCATGGGCGTGGTGTATGTGCTCTTGGTCATCGGGCTTTTCATCCTAAAAGTCAATTACGTGCTGCTGGTGGCCTTCGTCATTGCCTTTTTGGATATGCTGCCGTTCTTTGGGACAGGCACCGTGTTGGCTCCCTGGGCGGTCATTAAGGTTCTGTCCAACGATTACAAGATGGCGGTGGGGCTTTTGGTGCTCTATGCGGTGACGCAGCTGGTGCGGCAGGTCATTCAGCCAAAAATCGTGGGGGACACCATAGGGATGAACCCCTTGGCGACGCTGTTCTTTATGTATATCGGGTACAAGGTAAGCAGCATTATCGGCATGATTATCGCTGTGCCAATCGGCATGATACTGATCAATCTGTATCATGCCGGGGTATTTGACAACCAAATCCGGTGCGTGCAGGAGCTGGTGAAGGATATTAACGAGTTCCGAAGGTTTTGAGGCGTGGAATTTTACCCGTTTGGGGATGGAGAAGCCTAATGTGGCAATTGTTTTGGCAGGTTTCATTATTGCAAGGTATGGAGGAAAATGGAGGTTTCATGTGAAAAAAATAAGATGCAGTTTTGGGAAAATTTTTGGAAGGGCTGTTTCCCTGCTCAGTTTTTGCCTGTCTCTGTTGGCAGGTTGTGCCATTGCTGGGCAGACGCAGGCAGGGATTGGGACGGTGAGGGCTGCTGAGCCAGGGTTTGTCTATGAAGTGGAGTCCCAGTCTGCTGTTCCCGAAGGCTATACAGCGATCACTACGGCGGAGGAATTGGAGAATATAAAATCCGGCAATTACATTCTGATGGAAGATATTGACTTGAGCGGCAGGGAGAGTGTTGTGTGGTCTACCTTTTCCGGGAATTTGGATGGCAACGGCCATTGTGTGATTGGCCAAAAGGCTCCCCTGATTGGCACGATGACAGGCGGGTCTGTGAAGGACCTGGGGCTTACCGATGTCAGCATCCAAGATGATTCTGGAAATGCAGGGGCTTTGGTGCGGAAATTGAGCACGAAAAAGGCCATTTCCATTTATAATGTCTATGTGTCGGGGATGGTTACCGGCAGCGGCAGCACAGGCGGGATTGTAGGGCGCGATTCTTCCATCAGCACCTACAGCACGAGCATTTCCGGATGCGCCAATTATGCGTTGGTGGCAGGAGTGGGCGCAAACGTTGGGGGGATTATCGGCGCAAATAACAGTGAACACGCAAAAATAAGCCTGGGCTCCTTGTACAATTACGGCATTGTCCGCGGGAAAGGAAAAAATGTAGGCGGGATTGCAGGCGCTTTGAGCAATATAGACTACAACTTGTCTGTTTCTAACTGCCATAACGAGGGAGCCGTGATTGGGACAGAGAGCGTGGGCGGGATTGCTGGAAACCATTGGGTGAAGGTTTCCACCAAAAGCACAAGCGCTACCTTCAGCCATCTGTCAAATGCTGGGACCATAAAAGGGAAAACCTGTGTAGGCGGGATAGTGGGCGCAACGGAACTCAATGATGGCAACCGGAATTATGACACGAAGATGACGCTTTCTTATTGCTCGAACAAAGGGAAAATCGACTGTGGGAGCAGCAGTTCCGGCGGCATTGTCGGCATGGTCAAGCACAGCTTTGACCGCACGCCCAGCGGCGCTTCTACTATCCGCAACTGCATCAGCCAAGGGGAGATGCGCAGCGGGGGGAACATTGCAGGGCGCGCCTATCTGGCTACGGGAAGCCTGAAAATAGAGAAATGCATCGGCCTGCAGTTTCACCATAGCGGCGTGGCGGGCATTATTGACGACACATCAAGCTACAATGGCATGAGCACCGGGAGGACGGTTATTTCGGACTGCTATTTCCGAAACACCCTCTGCAGCTATGCCTATTCCAAAGGCGGCAAGACCAGCGGCGCTGAAAATGGCCTGACAGACAGCCAGTGTAAGGAAGAATCCAGCTATGCCAACCTCGATTTTGGCTATATCTGGAAAATTGCCCCAGAAGAAAACGGCGGTTATCCCTTCCTGACAGGCAGAGAGGAGGCAGAGCCGATAGAGCCGCCGAAGCCTACGGCTTCTGAGGAAGAGAAGAACCAGGTAAAGGCCATGCTTCAGCGGACCAGCTATGAGAAAAGGCCGTTTGGGGAATTCTCCCTGCCCCTGTATTTCTGCGCGGATTATGACGATTCCCTGGGCTTTAGCGCAAACATGGTCGCTTGGCTTACGGGCAAGCTCAGCAAGGATAAGCTCTGGCAGAACATGTATGAAAATGCCTTGGAAGAAGTTTTTGTGAAAAACAATGAATTTGCAAAGGGCGTTGCAGAGAGCGCAAGCCTATATAAAAATGAAATCAGCTTTGTGGAGGATTTCCTGGATATCCTGGACGAGACCCTGAGCAAGGAAATCCCTGCCCTGCAGGCGGCGGGCGGCCTGGGGGATATTTTCGCCTTGCAGGCGGCAGAGGACCAAGACCTTTTGGTGCAATGCGTGGTGAACCTGGAGTACCTTACGCAAATTGAGAACAACACCACGGATAAGAACCTGAAAAAGGCGGCTGCTACGGCCAGAGACCGCTGCTTTAGCAAGACGTTCCACTATGTGGAGGATAAGCTGAAAGACTTTGGCTGGTCATGCGGGTTTAAGATTGCGGAGAAAGCGATGGAGCTTTGCGTGAAAAAAGCCTGGGACGCAGCGGCTGCCGGCGCAGCCTCTGGCATCGTGTCAGTCAAAATCGTGAAGCTGCTTGTGGATGTCAAGGATTTGGCTTATGAGCTGACGGGAGCCTCCAAGCCCCTGGAAGCGTATTTCTTGATTTGCGCAGCCAGCAACATCAGGGAATCCCTCTACGGCTATTATGGGAGCATTTTAAAGTCCGGGAAGTACAAGGAGATTGGCGAGACCTTCTCGCTGATCCAGAAATACACGAACCAGATGTATGACAATGCAGAGACGCTTTTGGGATCGAATCATTCGAAGGTCTTAGACAGCGACAGCCATTACAAAGCGCAGCGAAAGGATTTGCCCAAGCTTACCATGGAAAATTACGTGAAAAAGGGCTACGCCATGCTGACGCCTGCCCTGCCCAAAGCCTCGATGCGTGTGGAAAAGGGCAGCCAGACCCAGATTCCCCTCCAGGGAATCCGCCATGGGGTGAAAGTGACCTATAAGGAGACGCAGAAAACGAATGCCTTCCAGGTGACGAAGAAGGGCGTGATTAAGGCCAGCAAAAAAGAGGGGACAGGGAAAGTCACGGTTTTGGTCCGTCAGAACAACCAGGAATACAGCCTGGTGCTGACTGTAACGGTAGGAAGCCCGGCAGAAGCAACGGACAAGCCGGACAAGAATAAGGGAATCATGGCGAAGAAGACCCTGTGGAAGGTAGACCTTGGGCAGAAACCATTTTCCCTCGGGGTAAAGACAAAGAGCAAAGGGAAAATCACCTATAAGAGCAGCAGCCCCATTGCTTTGGTGGATGCGGCGGGCAGAGTGACCCCAAAGGGATACGGCGAGGCGAAGATTACCGTGACGGTGGCCAAGACAAGCAAATATCCCAAACAGACGCTGAAAGTCACTGTCCGCATCCTTCCCAAAGCTATGAAAGCGCCTTCTGTGGTTTCGAAAAAGAAAGGGACAGTGTCAGTGAAGTGGCGGCCGGATAAAAAAGCGTCCGGATACCAGATACGCTATGCAAGCAATCAAAAGATGTCCGGCGCACAGGTAATCGACGTGAAAAAGAATAAGGCCGTATCCGCGACGCTTAAAAAGCTGCCTTCTAAGAAAACGTATTATGTGCAAATCTGCGCATATAAGACAGTGAAAAAACAGCAGCTTGCAGGGAAGTGGAGCGCAGCGAAGAAAGTGCGCATGAAGTAAAATTTTTTGCCCCAAAGGGCAAGATGATTCGTGATTTTTTGTGAAAGGGATACTCACAGCAAGCGAAAGCCGCCTGTGAGTATCCCTTTTGCAGCCACGATAATTTCTTGACAGTTCCTAAGGCAACAGCGGCGCCATCACCCCTGGAAAGGCTCCGTAAAATAACCATAATAAGAAACCGGCTCCCCGCCTAACAAAAGGTGCGCCGTATCCCCTAGGCTTTGGCAGCGGAAAGAAACTTCGCCCGGATTCCGCTCCTCTGTGCCAATCGCCGTGACAGAGGAAGGAGCCAGGAAAAATCCCTGCCAGAGCTGGCTGGGCGTGGTGTTGGCCAAATGGGAGAGGCAGGCGCAGGTAACCCCAAAATGGCAGAAGCAGACCACGACAGCGTCCCGCTGGGCAGTCTCATTGCTCCGGTAGCGATAGCCCTCCCGGAAATATCCGTATCGCGCCAGCAGCCCATCCAGCTCCTGGCAGACCCACTGGTACTGTGCGCCCACGTCTCCCTGGCGCAAAATCTCATTCTGGCTCCAGCCTTCCAGATGGAACAGCTCCGGGTGCGCATCCATAAATTCCGGGTAGAAGTCCCAGGGAACCTTGCGCCTTTTTTGCATCTCGTCCCAGATAGGGGCTTTGAATTCCCGGAGCCATTCCAATGTCTGGGCGGTTCGCCCTACTTTTTGCAGGGTACAGCTGGCCGTGTCCTGCGCCCGCCCCAGCGGCGAGCAGTAAAAATCCGTCACATCCCATCTGCCCGCCCGCTCTGCCAGCAGCCTGGCCTCGCGCCACCCCTTTTCCGTCAGGGAATCTATCTCATAATTGGGCTCTGCATGGCGAATAAATATTAATTTCATAGAAATCTCCTTCTGTACGCTTCTTGCATGTGTTTATGTATGCCTTTGTTATTCCTGCGGCGGTTAAATATCGACGGATTTTATGCAAGTAAAAACTTCGATATTTAACCGCCGCAGTAATATTATAATGCAAGGGCATTATTTTGTAAATGGACAGTGCATACGCCGTTAGCTTCATCATGAAATTGCGGAATATTTGGAATGGTATGGATTTATCCGAGAAGGAATGGATGATATGCAAAATGGGAATGTATGCCCATTCTCTGAGGCAATTTCTGATTTAAGGAATTAATGTGCCAGCCAACAGCATAAGAACTGCCGGCTGGCATGATTGCATATATCATTATCGCATATATATCAAAGGTTTAGAATGAGCTAATTGGCGATACGGTTAGGGGAATGGCTTTTCTGCTATTTCTCTTGCTTTACACTCGCCTTATAGGCCTGTATCATGTCCGCATCCGATTTTTTCAATTCTATAATCGCAAAATAGGAGCAGTTAAGATAAGACCAGAATTGATGCGGTTTTTGCTTGCCAATCACGACCTGCAGATTTCCCGACACATGCCCGTTCTTATCTTGTTTCAGGCTTATTTCTTTGGCTCTTACCGGCAAACTGGCGCTTCCCGATGTAAGATAAAGAATGCATAAGGATTTTTTGTCAAAGTAATTTTTCTGATATTTTTTTAAGCTTTGCTCCAACTGCGGATAGCTCCCTGTTTTTTTCTTAGATTTCAGATACCCTGCCAATTCCTCCTGTGATTGAAATACCTTAAATGCTGTTCCTTGCGGCAGGAAATCTCCCTGTCCGGAAGGAACGACGGAACACACTGCCGACAACTTCCTTTCCTTAAATTTGTTCACCCGGATTATACAAACAGCCTTTGTCTTACGATTTTTGGAAGAAATCGCATATATTTTCGCTTTCCCAGCTTTTTTCCCAATTACTGTGCCGTTTGATGTGACAGAAGCAATCTTTTTATCAGAAGTTTTCCATTTTACCTTTGCCCCCATAGACGCTGGCGCAACCTTCATCTTTACCTTCTGTTTTACATAAATTGTTTTTGTCGGCGCTGTAATTTGCATTTTCTGCGCATTTGCCTCTGTTGTGTTTAGGAAGATAAAACATAATAAAGACAGCAAAAATGCCATAGATATTTTTTTCATAGCACTGCTCCTTTCGTATTGTTTGCATATTTCATTCACTTTACTGGATTTCGGCAGATTGCGCCTGATACAAACCTCAGTCTTCCGGGCATTTAAGGAATTATTATGCCAGCCAACAGCATAAGAACTGCCGGCTGGCATGATTGCACATATATCGAAAGCTTACAATGAGTCAGTTGGAGACACAGTTAGAGAATGGCCTTTCTGCTATTTTTCTTGCTTTACACTCGCCTTATAGGCCTGTATCATGTCCGCATCCGCTTTTTTGAGCTCTATCAGGGCATAGTAGCCTTGGACATCACATGCCCATGATTCGTCTGGTTTCTGTTTGCCTGTCTCTGCATGCAGAACACCAATAACTTTGCCACTCTAGTATTGTTTTAGCTCTATATTTTTTGCAGATACGGGCATGCTGCTGCTTCCGGAGGTGACATACATTAGGCATAAGGAATTCTTCTTGAAAAAGCTCTTTTTATATTGCTTCAATATTTTCCCAATGCTTGTATATTTACGGTCTTTCTCTGCATAATCTTTTGAAAAGCTTTTATGCAGCTTAAGATTGTCGTCTATTTCTTTTCTAGAGCCAAACACTTTGACTCCATTTTTGGAACCAGGAAATTCCAACGGAGTGAAACGTATAATGGAAGCTTTGGCAGACAAGGATTTCCCTTTGAAAGCCTTGACCTTAATTTGAAAAGCCGCCTTCTGCTTGCTGTTTTCCGAGGAAATGGCATAAATTGTGGCTTTTCCCGCTTTCTTGCCGGTTACAATCCCTTTGGAGGAAACGGCTGCGACCTTCTTGTCTGAGGTTTTCCACTTCACCTTGCCCTTCATGGCAGAGGGCGAAACCTTCAATTTCAGCTGCTGGTTGGTGTAGACCGTGCTTGTAGGGGCAGAGATAGTGAAGGCCTTTGCTTCGGATTTTATGCCGCCCATCCATAGGATGCACATAAATAGTAAGAAACTAAATGTAAAATATTTTTTCATACTCTCTCCCTTTCTAGTGTTTGTTTCTTGGTAACATGTCAAAACAAGAAAATTTATAAAACGTACAGACAGATAAAATGTTAGAAAATTGCATACTTATTTAAGAAATGATAGAAATTACAAAGAAAAAATAGATGTAAATATAAAGTTCTTTTTTGACAGATTCAAAACCTAAACATTATATATACCAGCTTGTCCTATAAAAATCATAATGTATGGAAGTGCCTTTGTCAAGTTTTTTATTAAAAATAATTAGAGATAATACTTTAATTATAATAAAATATTTTAAAACATAATAATTGCATAATAAAACGCTGCATTGATATGTTTCCATTATTGAATGTAAAAATATCCGAAAAAAATAATCGCATGCCAATATCAGCCGCTAGATCGGAAGAGCGTCGTGTAGGGAAAGAGTGTCTGTACCAGTGTAGAT
>CAOKUK010000076.1 GCA_948472595.1 uncultured Eubacterium sp. | reverse complement strand
GATGCCTTGCCGCATTGCGCAATGCCCAGAAGCAGAAAACATAGGCCATTGAGCCAGCCAGCACCCCGCCCTTTTGCTTCACCCCAGTCTGGAAACAAAGCCAAGAAAATGCAACTCCCGCCAAATACATGCGCAGCAGCACCATCGCCTCATAGTACAGATACATAAAGCGCGCAGGCACAAACACCGAAAACAGGGAAAAAGGATCCCCAATCACATAATAATGGAAAGCCGTTAAAATATCGCTCCCTTCCCCGATGCAAAAATCCCAAGTCGGAAGGCTCAGCCGATGTTTTACAAAAATCCCCTGCAGGACAGAGCGAAGATACCTTGCGTAATAAATCAGGGATTTGTAATGCTGCTTCCATCCATCCATTTCCCATATCAGCGTCCTGCCCGACAGAAAATACCAGGCAAACACCGCAAATGCCACCAGCAAAAATACAATTGTATATAGATAGAAATACTGTTTTTTGCCAATTTCACTCCCCTTCGCCCAGCGGCGGAATAATTCCAAAGCCCTTCCTCGCCCCTCTGCTTTCCTCTCTGCGTGCCTCATCCTGTCTCCTCCTTGCTGCTCCCTTACGCTCCCTTAAAGCCCCCTCCCCTTTGCATCGCCAAGTTGGCGTCTCCCTTCTTACCGCCGCTTCTCTCAGCTATCATTTAGAGATTATAGCACTTTGGAAATAGTATTTCAACATTTCTCGAATATGGTTCCAATTTATCCGCAACAAATTTCAACTTGACAAACCCTCCCCCAGATGATACCATAAATGCAGATTATAGTGTGTTACTCATAAGGAGGCATTAACTATACATAGCATTTTTATTTGGATGTTTATGTGTATTAATGCCTCTTTTTCATACAACTTAGGAAATCCCGCCAGATGCACGCATTTCCTCCGGCAATACGCATGCCTTTTGGGGCTTCCTGCCCCATAAGCACAACATCCATCCCCCATTAAAATACAAAATAAAGGAGATGTGTAAGATGAAAGACAAGATTTTCGGCGTATTACAACGGGTTGGCCGCAGCTTCATGCTCCCAATCGCAATCCTCCCCGTCGCCGGCCTGCTGCTGGGCATCGGGAGTTCTTTTACCAATGAAACAACCATTGCCACCTATGGGCTGACCGGCCTATTAGGGGAAGGCACCATCCTCCATGCGCTGCTGGTAATCATGAATAAGGTAGGCAGCGCCGTATTTGACAACCTGCCCCTGATTTTTGCCGTAGGCGTGGCTATCGGGATGGCCAAAAAGGAAAAAGAAGTTTCTGCGCTATCTGCGGTAATTGCATACTTCGTCATGAATACTGCCATTAACGCCATGCTGTCCATCAATGGGAAAATCCTGGCCAACGGCGAAATTTCCCCAGACGTGCTGGGCGGCACCATCGCCTCCTCCTGCGGAATCCAGACTCTCCAGATGGGCGTGTTCGGCGGCATTATCGTAGGCCTCGGCGTGGCGGCGCTGCACAACAAATTCTACCGAATTGAGCTGCCCAACGCCTTGTCCTTTTTCGGCGGCACCCGTTTTGTCCCGATTGTTTCCACAGTCGTCTACATGTTCGTGGGGATTTTACTGTATTTCCTGTGGCCGGTTGTGCAGAACGGCATCTATGCCTTAGGCGGCCTGGTGACGGGCAGCGGCTATGTGGGCACCTTGATTTTCGGCCTGATTAAGCGGGCGCTGATTCCCTTTGGCCTGCACCATGTATTTTACATGCCCTTCTGGCAGACAGCCGTGGGCGGCACCATGGAAGTGGCAGGGCAGATGGTGCAGGGCGGGCAGAATATTTTCTTCGCCCAGCTGGCTGATTCCGCCAACATCGCCCATTTCAGCGCAGACGCCACCCGGTATTTCTCCGGTGAGTTTATCTTCATGATTTTTGGCCTGCCGGGAGCGGCTCTCGCCATGTACCGATGCGCAAAGCCAGAGAAGAAAAAAGCGGCTGGCGGCCTGCTGCTGTCCGCAGCCCTGGCCTGCATGATGACGGGAATCACAGAGCCCTTGGAATTCTCTTTCCTGTTTGTGGCTCCTGCCCTATTTGCTGTCCAGGTCGCACTGGCAGGCTCTGCTTATATGCTGGCGCATATGCTGAACATCGCCGTAGGCCTGACCTTCTCCGGCGGATTTTTGGACTTCTTCCTGTTCGGCATCCTGCAGGGAAATGAGAAGACCAGCTGGATGATGGTAATCCCGGTGGGCATCGTATATTTCTTCCTATATTACTTCACCTTCCGCTTCCTCATCCAAAAGTTTGACTTTAAGACCCCAGGAAGAGAAGAGGGCGAGGGAGAAACAAAGCTGTACACCAAGGCGGACGTGAACGCCCGCAAGGAGTCCGGCCAAGGCAAAGCCACAGAAGATGAGCTCAGCCAGGCCATTGCCAGAGGCCTTGGCGGAAAAGGAAATATCAGCGATGTAGACTGCTGCGCCACCAGGCTCCGCTGCACCGTAAAGGATGCAGGCATTGTCAACGACGCTTTGCTGAAATCCACTGGGGCTTCTGGCGTAGTGCATAAGGGCCAGGGCGTGCAAATCATCTATGGCCCCCATGTAACGGTAATCAAATCCAACCTGGAAGACTATTTGGAGACAGCTCCAGACGAAGTGTACGACGCTGCGGAAACGCCAAAGACAGAGGAAGCCACACAGGCAAAAACGCCGCAAGGAAAAGTGGCAAAAACCATTTTGATTTCCAGCCCTATCAGCGGCATAGCGGCAGATTTGGCCACCGCCCCGGATGAGGCCTTTGCAGGCAGGATGATGGGGGATGGCGCAGTGGTGACCCCTACGGATGCGGTCGTGAAAGCCCCAGAGGATGGGGAAGTGGGATTTGTGTTCGACACAAAGCATGCCATTGGCTTCCTGACAGATTCCGGCATAAGCCTTTTAATCCATGTGGGCATTGACACTGTGAAGCTGAAGGGGGAAGGCTTTGAGGTATTTGTGGAAAACGGGCAGAAAGTGAAAAAGGGCGAGCCCATGATGCGCCTTAATCTGGATTACCTAAAGGCAAACGCACCTTCCACGGTTTCCCCCATCTTATGCACGGAGCTGGAGGACAACCAGAAAATCCGTCTGTTAAGGGAAGGGAACATCCAAGCTGGAGAAGCGCTGTTTGCCGTAGATATCTATGAATAATTTTCCTGCCCGTCACTTGGCAGGAAGGCAGCAAAGTAGGCGACGGTTCAGCCAGCGCCGCAAATGCGCAAACCTGCTGAATCGCCGCCAAACTTAAGGAACCATTCAAGTGAAATGGAATTTACAAGCGGTGTGATTATGTATAGAGTAAAAAAAGTCCTAAACCATAATGCGGTAATACTTATTTCCTCAAAGGGCAGCAAGGAATACTTGGCCATGGGAAAAGGCATTGGCTTTGGCCGGAAGGTGACAGAATATATGGATATCCGGCCGGGAGACGCCATCTATTCCCTTCAGGAGCTGACGGAACGCGGGAACGCCGGCGAGATTGTGAAGTCTGTTTCCCCCATCTGCTTAGAGCTGGCAAACGAGGTATTGGCCAAAGCCGAGCAAGCATTCGGGAAAATCGACCGCTCCATCCTGTTCCCCATGGCCGACCACATCGAATATGCCGTAAAGCGCATCCAAAAGAAAGAGCAGATCAGCAACCCGCTGACGGAAGATATCAAGGTGCTGTTTTACAAGGAATACAAAGTAGCCCAGTGCATCGGGCCGCTGCTCCTAGAAAGGCTGCAGGTAGAGATTGACGAGCATGAGGTGGGGTACATCGCCCTACATATCCATTCCGCCATTGAGGATGAGAATGTCTCCCAGGCCATGCAGGTGGCCAGGGCGGTACGGGAATGCATCACCTTGGTGGAAAGCCAGACAGGCAAGGAAATTGACGTGGTGTCGCTGGCATACAACCGCCTGATGAACCATGTGCGGTATATGGTTGCAAGAACCCTCAGCGGGGAAAAGCTGAAGCTGAATATGAACGACTACATGGAAGTGAAGTTCCCCAACTCCTTTCAGATGGCGACCCAAATCTGCGATGAGATTGGCCGCAGCCTGAAGAGAGAGGTGGAAGAGGTGGAAATCGGATACCTGGCAATGCATCTAGAACGCGTCGCCAGCGATGAGCTGGAATAACCAAACACTTCGCAGGAATCAAGCAAAACCTGCCAGCACCATTCTAGTGTCCTGTCTCGTTGATATTTGTCAAAACTACGCAGGATATCCGTTCATCTGCAAGGCAGATTTTCAACGGCGTAGCGGTGGCTACGGCTAGAAAATCTAACGCGGCAGATGGGCGAATAGACAAGTAGGTTTGGCTAATCATCAGCGAGACAAGACACTAGCTTAGGCCTGCCCCTGCATACACAGGGGCAGCTCCAGGCCATGGGATTCTAAGAGTTCCCGATCTGACAAGATTTCCCTGGCGCCGCCGTCCCGGATAATTTTGCCCCCGTGCAGCAGAATCACGCGGCTGCAAGTGTCCAATATAAAATCCAGGTCATGGGAGGCAATGATTTTCAAATGCCCAAAGCCATTTAAGATGCGGATGAGGTTCCTGCGGTTTCTAGGGTCTAAGGCAATGGAAGGCTCGTCCATCAGGAGGACGGCGGGAGTTATAGCCAGGATAGTGGCAATGGAGGCCAGCTTTTTCTCGCCGCCTGACAATTTATAAATCTGCTTTTCCTTCAGATGCTCAATGTGAGCCATGGCAAGGGCTCTTTCTACGCACTCTCTCACTTCCGCTTCCGAAAAGCCATAATTCCTTGGGGCGAAAGCCACATCATCATATACCCGGGGCATAAAGAGCTGGCTGTCGGAGTCCTGGAATACATAGCCAATTTTTTGGCGGATTTGGGGCAGCGTTTGGGGAGTTACAGGGACGCCCTCAATAAAAATGCTGCCTGCATCGGCCAGATTCAGCCCTACCAGGAGTTTTAGGAGGGTAGATTTGCCTACGCCGTTGGCGCCGATAAGGCCAATGCTTTCACCCCCCTGGGCAGCAAAAGTGATATCCTGTAGAATAGGGTCAGATGGGGCGTAGGAGAAACTTACATGAGCCAATTCGATATGTGGGGAATTCATGGCAGAAATCCTTTCTATTGGGTTATTCAAATCACATCGCACGAAGAAAACAGAACAGTGCGCACCATCCCATAAGGTACAGGGAATCCTTCCACCCCCATGCGCCTTTTGCCGCATAATGGAACTCCCCTCGGTACCCCCGGAGAGACATGCTTTCATAAACCTCCGACGCCCGGTCTATGCTCCGAAGGAGCAGCTGGCCTGCCAGGGAACCCCAAACCCTAAAGTGGACGCCCTTTTGTCTGGGCGCCCGAAGGGCATAGGCCTGCATGATGCGGTTTGCCTCGGCAAGCAGCAGGCTGATATAGCGGTATGTCAGCAAGACCTGCGTCACCAGGATAGAAGGGATATGCAATAAGCGCATGGCATAGCAAACCTTCTCAATGGAAGTGGATGCAATCAAGAGGTAAGAGGCAAACACGCTGCATGCGCCTTTTACCATTAAGGTAAGCATAGACAGCATGCCTGCGGTGATGGCAAAGCTTCCGATCGCGAAGATAGGCCGGCGGTCAAAAAAAAGGTTGGGCAAGCCTACCAGACAGACCAGGGGCAGCGCAATGCGAAGGCGGCGCAGGCTGTCCCAAAAGGAAATTTCCCCTAAAATAAAGAGGGCAATCGGGTAAATGCCCATGCACAGGAGGCCTGTCAGATTGTATTTGGGGAAGGATACGGTTATGGCAATATAGCATACCGTCAAAAGCAGCTTAGCCAGTGGGTGGATTCGGTTCAGCCACTGGTTTTTTTCTGCCATTTCGTCCATATGGTGGATTTCGTATAGCGCACCGCCTAATTTACCCATGCCTCCTCCTTCGGAAGAACCGAAACCCGTAGCATATGCCCATGCAGGCTGCCAGGACAGCCAATGAGCCTGCCACCCCGGAGCATGCAGTGCCCAGAGCCGACTCTGAATTTTGGAAAGCATAGTCCGGCAAGAGGGCAGTGGCTCCCTGAATCTGGCCGGCCACATCATGGGGGCTGCTTTTTCCTGCATCCGTTTCCAGTTCCGCAGAGCCTGCCACCTGCTCCATGGACCATTCCAGGCCATCCGGATTGGAAGAAGCTGCCAAGGAGAGGCCTCCGCCTATCAAAATGGCCGTCACGCCAAGGATTGCCAAGGTATGTAAGAAGGAAAGCCTGGCTTTCGCATTGGGTTCCTGATGCAATAGAAGCAGTTCTGGCCTAGCCTCATAGAGGAACAGAAGCACAGCCGCCGTAATCAGCCCTTCCACGAAACCAATGGCAAGGTGAATGGGCTGCATGGCGCCCACAAACAGGGAAAAAGGCAGTTCCGCAATGCCGGAAGCCATGGTCTCCAAAGTGACGCTGAATGCGCCCAGCTGCAAGGCCGCCAATGAGCCGAAGATAGAGGCCGCTATGATTCTCGCCCTGCTTAAGCCTTTTCGCTGCATGGGGCGCCAGATTAAGAAATAGCCCAAGAAACAGCCGTAAAAGGCCATGTTCCAGACATTGCAGCCCAATGCCAATAAGCCGCCATCAGCAAAGAGCAGACATTGGATAAGGAGCACGCCTATCATCGTTAAAAAGGAAGCGTATGGGCCAAGCAATGACGTCAGAAGCATGCCGCCGCACAAATGGCCGCTGGCGCCTGTCCCGGGAATGGTAAAATTAATCATTTGGGCAGCAAATACAAAAGCCCCCATCACGCCCATCATGGGAATCTTCCTAGGATTGTCTTCTAAGCGCACTTTCTTGACTGAATAAGCCGCCGCCGCCGCAGAACATAGGTACATCGTGCCCGCCACTGCAGGAGCCACTAAGGCGTCCGCCATATGCATAAAAATCACTCCTTCCTTATGCGCTGATTTTTCTGCCTCTTAGTATATCATCGCAAGAAAGCGCCAGCAAGCCCCCCGGGGGGTTATTCCTCCACCATGCAAGCTGAGAATTTATCCTACACAAAAGTTATTATGATTAGTTGGACAGCTCCACTAATTTTTCCAGAACCCCATAGGCCCTGCCGGAATCAATGGCGTCTGCAGCCAGCCGAATCCCATCTTGGATGCTTGCGGCTTTCCCCCCGGCGTACAGGGTGGCTCCGGCGTTTAGGAGGACAATCTCACGCTTTGCGCCTTGCTCCTCCCCCTTCAAAATGGCTTTGGTGATTTCTGCGTTCTGCGCCCCATCGCCGCCCTGCAGCTCTTCTAAAGTCGCGCACCTCAACCCAAATTGCTCTGGGCTCACTTCATAGGTGGACACCTGGCCGTCTTTGATTTCAGAAACAGTAGTCTTGCCTGTTATGGTAAACTCATCCATATGGTCCTCGCCGCTTACCACAAATCCGTTTTCCACGCCCAGGCGGCTCATGGCTTTGGCCATTAACTCTGTCAGGGATGGGTCGTAGACGCCCACCACCATGCATTTCGCATCAGAAGGGTTGGCAAGGGGCCCCAAGATATTGAAGACGGAGCGGATACCCATTTCTTTTCTGGCCTGGCCTACATATTTCATGGACTTATTGAAATTGGGGGCAAACATGAAGCCAATGCCTGCCTTTTCCACGCATTTCTCTACTTTGGCAGGCTCTGCCAAAATATTGACGCCCAAGGATTCCAGCACATCGCCTGCTCCGCTTTTACTGGAAATGGAGCGGTTGCCATGCTTGGCGATGGGAAGGCCTGCGCCAGCAGCTGCCAAGGCGGCCGTTGTAGATACATTAAAGGTGAATGTCCTGTCGCCGCCAGTGCCTACCAAGTCTACATAGCCGCCCACATGGGGGGCTATATGCTCTGCTTTTTGTTTTAGGACAGAAGCAAATCCTGTCAGCTCATCTAAGGTTTCCCCTTTCATGCGCAGGGCAGTGAGGAAAGCGCCAATCTGCGCCTGGCTCACTTGGCCGCTGAGGAGCAGCTCCATGGCTTTGCTGGCTTCTTCCTGTGTCAAGTCTTTACGGTCTACTACTTTTTGGATAAACTCTTTCATAATAAGGACGCCTCTTTTCTATTTTATACTTGCCCCCTATCCTGCGAGGGCATTCCATTCTTCTATACTTGCCCTCTATCCTGCGAGGGCGTTCAATTCAGATTTAAATGTGCTGCAATAGGCTTTTGCCGCCTCCGGGGCATAATGGCTTTGTTCCATAAGGCGGATGAAATGAGAACCCACGATAGCGCCGTCAATCATATCCTTCATAGGAGCCACATCGTTGGCGCTGCGGATGCCAAAGCCCATCATGACCGGGATTTCAGACTGCGCCTTTACATCAGAAAGGTAGCTTAGGATTTCATGGTGGAAATTGCCGCTCTGTCCCGTTACGCCCATGCCGGACACGCAATAGACAAACCCTCTTGCCCCTTTTAAAATCTGCGGGATGCGGCCGGCTGACACTGGGGATACCAGTTGGATGAGCAGCGGGGCGTCTTCTTGGGACAGCGCCTTTTGAAGCTCTCCCTGCTCCTCTAAGGGCAAATCCGGGATAATCAGGCCGTCTACGCCGCATTGGATACAGTCGCCTACAAATCTTTCCAAGCCATGATGGAATATGGTGTTATAATACAGCATGAAGATAATCGGGACTTTTGCGCCTTCCCCACGCGCCTCTTCCATTAGGGCAAACACTTTTTTCAGGCTGGTGCCCTGCTGGATAGAACGGTAGGAAGCTGACTGGATGACGGGGCCGTCTGCCACTGGGTCTGAAAATGGAATCCCTAATTCCAGGATATCCGTCCCTGCCTCCTCTTGCGCATGGATTAAGGCCTTACACCCTTCCATGTCCGGGAGGCCTGCAATCATATATGTGATGAATGCTTTTTCTCCTTTTTCTTTTAGCTGCTGTAATGTTGTCTCAATTCTATTTGCCATGTTCTTTCCTCCTATTTATCCTGATAGATGGCTGTTTGGTCCACATAGAATGTTCCCTTAAACAATCAGTTCAGGTAGCCTTTCCCTTCCAAATAAGACGCTACCGTGTGCACGTCCTTATCCCCACGCCCAGACAGGCAGACAACCATAATATCGTCTTGGCTCATATGCTCCGCCTGCTTCTTGGCGTAGGCAATCGCATGGGCGCTTTCGATGGCGGGGATGATGCCTTCCAGGCGGCACAGTTCCTGCAGGGCGTCCATGGCTTCTGTATCTGTAATGGACACATATTCCACACGGCCAGTATCCCTAAGGTATGCATGCTCTGGGCCCACGCCGGGATAATCTAAGCCTGCGGAAATGGAATGGGCAAGCTGCACGTTCCCATTATCGTCCTGCAGCAGGTAGGATTTCATGCCATGGAGGATGCCCACCTGATTCATTGCCATGGCGCTGGCGTGCTTTCCAGTTTCTATCCCAAGGCCGGCGGCCTCTACGCCTATCAGCTTTACAGAGGGCTCCTCAATAAATTCCGCAAACATGCCGATGGAATTGGATCCGCCTCCCACACAGGCCATTACCACATCTGGAAAACGTCCCTCTGCCTGAAGGATTTGGCGCTTCGCCTCTTTGCTGATGACGCTTTGGAATTCCTTTACCATCTTGGGGTAAGGGTAGGGGCCTAAGGCGGAGCCAATGACATAAAAGGTATCCTCCGCCGTCTTTGACCAAGTGCGGATGGCCTCGTTGGTGGCATCCTTTAGGGTATTGCTGCCAGAGGTGACTTTTTCCACCTTCGCGCCCAGGAGCTCCATGCGCAGCACGTTTAACTTTTGGCGTTCCATATCCTCCGCCCCCATATAAACGGTGCACTCCATGCCAAACAGGGCTGCGCCAGTGGCCGTGGCCACGCCATGCTGGCCTGCGCCGGTTTCTGCAATGACCTTCTTTTTGCCCATGCGCCTTGCCAATAGGATTTGGCCGATGACATTGTTGATTTTATGTGCGCCGGTGTGGTTCAAGTCTTCCCGTTTTAGGTATATTTTTGTGCCGTAGGCCTCGCTTAGACGCTTGGCGTAATAGAGAGGAGTTTCGCGGCCTACGTATTGCTTCAGGTAATACTCGCATTCCTCTTGGAAGGATGCGTCTGCCATCGCCTTGTGGAAGGCTTGATCCAGCTCTTCTAAGGCTGGCATTAAGGATTCGGAAACGTATTGGCCTCCGAAAGAGCCGTAATATCTTTTATCTTTATTATCCATGTGGGTCTCCAATCTTTTTTATTTATTTTGTGAGGGACAATTCAAGGGGGAGGGGGATGCAATTCAGGACGCAGTTCGGAGTGGGCGGTGTGCCTCTGCAGACGGGGCAACGCTCCGGCAAACTAACCGCTAAGGGAGGCTAAGACGTTCAGGAGAGCCTTCACGCCTAAGCCTCCCTAAGC